>SXOO01000240.1 GCA_005776725.1 Pseudomonadota bacterium
CGGCCGCCGCTGCGGCGCCTGCCGCCGTGGCCCCAGCCCCCGCGGCGAACGAGTCCGGGCGCGCACCGGCCCGTCCGGACGCTTGGACCCCTCGCCGCGGCGATGTCGACGAGGCCGGACGGGAGCGGACCTCGCCCGAGCGCTGGGCCCCGCCGAGGTCGCCCTCTTCAGAGTCCGCCCGGGCGCCGGCAAACCCCGACCGCTGGATCCCCCCGCGAGCCCCGACGGACGAGACCGCCCGCCTCCCGGCGCCCCTCGCGCCGCGCGCCAGCCCGGTTCCCCTGCCGGCGGAGCCCAGCCAACGTGTGCCCGCCGCAGCTCAGCCGGCTGTGGTCGCGCGACCCGCCCCCGAGCCGCCGCCCGCTCCGCCGCCCGCCGTCACGCCCGCGCCCACGGTGGCGCCCGCAGCGGACCCGCCTCCCGCTGCACCCAGCGTCCCAGCGCCCGCCGCGCTCGTAGTGGTCGCTTCCGGAAAGTTGGGGGGGATTGTGCAGTTCCCGAACGGCACGATCCTCTTCCTGAACCGCGGCAAAAAGCACGGCGCTCTTGTCGGCATGCAAGGGAAGCTCTGCGACATACCGTTCGTGGTTCAGAAGGTCGACGCGCGCAGCTCCGAGGCCTTCACCAAGGCCACCCTCGCCCAGCTCGGCACCTGCTCCGCGTTTCAACTCCTCAAGTAGCGGACGAGCGCGCAGGCCTCCGTCCGCGTCGCGCGGGCTGCGTGCGTCAGCCGCGTCCAACACTGCCCCACCGCTCCCAGCTGCGCCGAGTCATCCCGGGGTTTGATGGACGCAGCGGCGTACGGTAGCGTCCGGCGCATGCTGCATCTGCCCCGTTTCGAGTTCTCAGGCACCCCGGAAGAGGTCGGCGCCGCCCAGGGCGTGGCCCTGCGCGCGCTGATCCAGAGGTTCGTCCCAATGCGCTTCGCCGCGTGCCAGGACTACGCGGCCGAGGCCGGCGGGGACGCCGGCGGGCTCATGGATGTGGGCCGCGCCAGCTACGCCGTCTTCGAGCGGTGGGACCCGGAGGGCCTGCGGGAGCACGAGGCCCTCGCGGTCTCCGCCGGGGTCGATCCCGTGGAGCTCTTCACCGCCGGCAACATGACCGACATGCGGGACGCGCTGCTCCTCCAGGGAGGCCCCCCAGACGCCGAAGGCTGCTCTTCGGTGCTGCTGCCGGGCGCGGTCACGGCCGACGGGCAGCCGCTCGCAGGCCAGACGTGGGACCTCAACCCGCAGGACGTCGAGTACGTCGTCGCGGTCGGGCGGCGCCCCAAGGGTCAGCCGTCGACCTGGGCGATCACCGTAGCCGGGTGCCCCACGCTCGTGGGCATGAACGAGTTCGGGCTCACCGTGGGCACCACGAATATCAAGACGTGGGGCTCGCGGCCCGGCATCGGGTATCTCAACCTCCTGCACCGCGCGATCCGCTGTCGCACTGTGGCGGAGGCCGTCGAGCTCGCCGTCAGCGCGCCCCGGTCAGGCGCGCACACCTACTGGTTCGCCGACGCCCACCGGCAGGTCGAGCTGGAGACCAGCCCGGACCGAGTGGAGATCCGCGAGGCCACCGCCGCGCCGGTGATCCGCACCAACCACTGCCTCGCCCCGGAGATCACGGCCACGGAGTGGCAGGCGCCAACCGCGTCGAGCCGCCAGCGGCTGCAGCGGCTCACGGCTCAGCTGGGCAGCGCTCGGCAGTCGGTCGCCTCGCTGCGCGCAGCCTTCGGTGACCGCTCGGATGGTGTGAACAGCGTCAGCCGTCACGAGGCAGACGGGCAGGGCACCGCGACGAACGCGGTCCTAGTGGCCGAGCTCTCCACGCGACGCCTCTACGCGTGCCGTGGGCCAGCGGAGCTCGGCGCGTGGGTCGAGCTCTGGTCCGGCGCGCCCGCCTGAGCGACCCGGCTGAGGGACCTCGACCTGCACTGGGACGAGGCGTCGCGCCACCGGCCGTTCTCTCAGCCCTCAACAGATCAGCGTACGCAGCCCTGCGCCGCGGCCATGAACGCGCGGTCCGAGGCGTCTATCGTCCCCGAGCCGTCGAGGTCGGCGCCGCCGCAGCCCGCGGGAGCGCCATCGGCGCACGCGGCCCCCTCGCCGGACGTCGTTACGGCCGCCTCGAACGCCGTGGCGTCCGCCGCGTCCACGGTCCCGGAGTCGTCGAGGTCCAGCGGGCCACAGCCGATCGCCGCCCACGAGCAGTCGAGCAGCTGCGGCGCCGTTGTGCACAAGATCAAGGCCTGGAGGAGGTCGAAGCTCCCTAGCGGCACGTGGCGCGGTCGCTCCGCGGCCACCCACGGGCCGTTGCCCTGCCTCGCTTCGTAGGCGTCGCCGGCGCGGCGTATCGGCGGCATACCGTCTGGGTACGTCGCCGCGTACCGCGCACGAATTGCGTCGCTGCGCCCGGGGCCGGACTTGTCCTCGAGCCCCGCCAGCCCGTCGGTGACCAGCTTCAGCAGCTGTTCGTCGGTGTAGAGCGCGACGGGCTGGGACTCGGGAACTGACAAGAGCGCCTCTGCGCCCGCCACCCGCGCCTCCTCGATGCCGAAGTCCCCGAGGTCCGCGGCGTTCGCCTCGCGGCCAGCCAGCGCGTCGAAGATCGCCGCCTCGTAGCGCTGCTCGGCCTGGCGCTCCGGCTTCTTGGCGCTGTAGATGACGTCCGCGAAGCGCCGCATGATGTCGGTCAGGTGCCCCACGCTGGCCTGCGCCTGGGCGGCGAGCTCGGCGTTGCCCTGCGCCAGGAGCAAGGCGTGGAGCGACACCATGGCCTCGGCCACGTCGTCGAAGTCGTTCTGAAACGCGCCGAGGAGGCCCTCCGACGAGCCCGGGGCGTCGGCCTCGAGCTGCGCCGCAAGCTCGAAGATGGGAGTGTCGAAGACGGTGAGCTGGTCCAGCGAGGCCCACGACAGCCCGCAGATGGCGTCGTCGATGTGCGTACATTGGCGCGGCGCCTCGAAGGGGCAGTCGATGAGGCCCGGGTAGTCGGCCTGGATCAACACCTCCACCGTGCCGGGGAGGAGCACGCCCTCGGGCGTCGCGTCGAGTCCGCGGGTGGACAACGCGCGGTTGAGCAGCGCCATGGGGCACGACCCCATGGAGCCCAGGTCCTCGTTCTCGGGCAGGCCGTGGGGCCGGATCTCGCCCGAGACCGTGAGCTCGCCGTACGAGTGGTACTCGTCCACGGTCATGATGTTGCCGCCGGCGGCCTCCACGCCGTCAGCCACCCGCTTGCCGGCCGCCACCACATCGCCGGCCGCGGTCCTGAGGTCTGCCGGCGTATCATCGAACGCCAGCGCCTCTTCCGCGGCCACGAAGCCGAGCGCGATGTCGGGGTAGTTGTCGCGCGAGTTGTGGTTGGACCACCACGCGCCGGCCCACGGATAGCCCTCCGGTATGCGCCGCAGCGTGGCGCAGCAGTCGCTGATCCGGATGAAGTCCGGCAGGTTGGGGATGCTGTGCGTGATCGCGTAGCCCGCGGGATCGCGGCCGGGCTGGTACGTGAGGATTGTGTCGGTGGGGTCCATGCGCACCGTCATGGTGATGCCGCCCCAGAACGTCTCGATGAGCTCGGCCTCCAGCGCCGGATCAAGCGCAGGTAGCGGCGACGTCACCGTCGCGCCGCCTCGGGTCCGCTTGGCCGTCTTGGCGCCGCCGTCGATCGTGAGCGTCCATCCGGGGAGCACCATGCGGCTGGTGAGCCCTGGGATCCCTGTGACCGCCTCGTACACCACCATGCCGCGCAGCATTCGCAGCAGCGTGAGCTCGGTCGTGCGCGACCGGAAGTGACGCCACGCGTGCCACACGGCGCGAACGGGGGTGCCGATGAGGTTGTTGTCCTTGGGCCCCACCACCACGTCGTAGGCGTCGCCGTCGCGGGCCACGTCTGCGCGGTCTACCGCAATCCCGAACGACGGGTCGCCAAACAACGCGAAGCGGTTGTAGGCCACCAGCACGCGGTCCAGCCGCTCCTTGTAGAAGAGCTTGAACGCGCGCGCCCGAGACGCGTCCGTGCCGGCTGGCCCCGGCTCTACCGTGTCTCCGGTGTCCGAGGTATCGGGGCCGCCTGTGTCCGGCGCAGCGCCATCGGGCGTCTCCTGGGCGTCATCGGGAGCCCCGGTGTCCGCTCCGTCCAGCGCGGCCGCGTCGTCCACGGCGGGTGTGGCGGGGTCGTCGCTGCAGCCGACGACGCTGATCACCAGCGCGGCTATGGGCCCACAAAACGCGGCGAGAGGACGCAGGAGCATGGGGACCTCCGGGTTCGCAACACGCGACGGCTCAGACTCTCACTGGGCAGCGCCGAGCGAAGTCGCGGCCGGGAGCTTACGCCGCTATCACGACGCGGGACATCCGGGCGAGCGTGACGGGCCGTGACTCCCGGGTGCCTGCCTCGTAAGCTGGTCGCGAGGTCTCGCAATTGGTCCCCGCTCCCCCGCGCCTCCCAGCTCACCGTCCCCGATTTGCGGCGCGACCTCGTCGTATCGTCGGGCTCCTCCTCGCCGCCTTCGGCGCTTGCGGAGAGCCTTCTGCGCCTGCCCCCGAGCCGGGTGGGACCTACTTCACGGAGGTGGCGGCGCGGCGGGGCGTCACCCACGTCTACGACTTCCCGCCCGGGGTGCGGGAGAAGAGCTACGCCGTGGTCAACGTGGCTGGGGGCGCGCTGGCCGAAGACCTCGATGACGACGGGTGGGTCGACCTGGTCCTCACGGACGGCGACGGCGGCAACGCCCTGTTCTGGAACGCCGGTGGCACCTTCGTCGATGGCACCGAAGCGGCCGGGGTCCGGGTGCCCGGGGAGTGGACCAACGCGGTGGGCGCCGCAGACATCGACAACGACGGGGACCAAGACGTTTATCTGGTCACGCGCGGTCGCGACCGCGTCCTGCGGAACGAAGGGGGCAGGCGCTTCACGGAGGTGGCGGCGTCGCTGGGCCTCGACATCGACGGTCCCGGCCTGGGCGTCACGTTCGGGGATCTCGATGGAGATCGGCGCCTCGACCTCTTCGTGAGCTCCACCGGCCTCAGCGCGGGTGACCTGCAGCGCGTACAGAACGACCTCGATCTGCTCGACTGGGGCCTCACGCAGAGCCGCATCCTGCAGGGGCTACCGGACGGCACGTATCGCGAGGTTCAGGGCCTCGTCTTGCCTGCGGGGCTGCCGCCCTCAAACCCCTTCGTGGGCGGGCTGGTGGACCTGGACGCCGACAACGATCTCGACCTCTATCTCGTGGAAGACACGCAGGGCCGGGTGCTCAACGCCCTCTACGAGAATCGCGGCAAGAACCCCGACACCGGCTGGGTGGACCTCGTGGACGTCTCGGCGACATGCGGTTGTCAGTACCCCCTCGCCGGGATGGGGATGGCCGTCCTCGACTACGACAGCAATGGGCTCCCAGACCTCTACGTCACCAATGTGTACGAGACGTTCCCCAACCGCGAGGCGCTGCTGCTGAACCGCGGAGGCCTGGTGTTTCAAGACGTCACGGACGTGATCGGCGCCACCGCCATGGACCCCTTCGGGGAGGACGGGCCGCGCTCGGTGAGCTGGGGCGCCAACTCGCTGGACGTTCAGAACGACACGATCGAGGACCTCTTCGTGAACTTCGGCGAGCTGGTCTTCGACCCGCCCCCCGATGGCGAGCCGCGGCAGGACCCTCCGTTCCTCACCGGGCAACCCGACGCCCTGATGCTGGGCCGACCCGACGGAAGCTACGAGGTCCAGAGCGGGTCGGGGCTCGAGGACGTGGGTCGCGCGCACGGCTCGGTGGTCTTCGACTTCGACCGCGACGGCTGCCAGGACGTGCTGGTGCTGAACCTCGAGACACCCACGGCCCTGTATCGAAACCGCTGTAACAGCGGCAACCATTGGCTCGGCCTGGACCTCGAGGGTACGCGCTCCAATCGGGACGGGATCGGCGCGCGCGTCCGCGTCCATGCGCTGGGGCGCACCCAGTGGCGGCAGCTCACCGGCTGCGTCGGTGGAGCGCACTCGTGCGGGCCGAAGCAGCTGCACTTCGGGCTCGGTCCGGCGCCCACGGTGGAGAGCGTGGAGATCCACTGGCCCTCGGGGGTGGTGCAGACGCTGAGCAACCTCGCGCCGAACCGGGTCCACGCGATCCTGGAGCCGGCAACCCCATGACGGCGGCTGGGGGGCTACTAGGGCCGGCGCTGGCGTCGTCTCACGTGGCGGTGCCTCGGGGACTCGACGAGTCCACGGGGCGCGGGCCAGAGGGCAACGAAGCCCCCGCGTTGGGCACCGCTTCTGAGGGCTGCCCCGCCCCGCCGGCCCCGGGCCGCGCTTGACACTGCGAGATCCGCACGAATATCGTCCTGGTCGTGCGGTTTTACCTCCTAGTCCCTGTTGCGCTCCTCACCCTCGGCTCGAGCGCCTGTGACGAGGAGGCCCGGATCCCGTGCCCCTCCTCCGGGGACTGCACGGAGTTCGGGATGTGCACAGAGATCGGCGGGCGGTGCATCGCCGATCGCGACGAGGCCTGCGCCGCCGCCACGGTCTGTATGCGCGAAGGTCGCTGCCACTCCGATGGGGAGGAGTGCATGGCCCGAAGCGAGGCGCAGTGTCGCTCCTCCGAGGAGTGTCGTGTGTCAGGCCACTGCGGGCTGGTCGACAGCCACTGCGAGGCCACTTCGGAGGCCGACTGCAAGGCGTCGGAGCGGTGCGCGTTCTTCGGTAACTGCTTCCCGTACTTTGGAGAGTGCGCCGCCAAGGGCGAGCACGGGCCATCCGGCTTCCACTGAGGGCCGCCGCCGCGGCGGCGCTCCAGGTCGTCTGAGTTATCGTCCGGCCGCGGCCGTCGCCCGCGGGGCCTGCCACATCGTGCTGACGGTGCCGCCGTCCTCCTCGACGGCGATCATCTGGTCCACCGCTACGTCGTGGAGCGTGTGGGTGCGCAGATCGGCGTTTGGCCAGCGCACGGTGAGTGTGTCGATCTTGTCGTGCACCCCCAGACCGAAGTGCAGGTTGAGCGAGTTCGTCGACGCGAAGCCCACCGAGGGCCAGTTCTCCCGAACCTGTACGCGCCCGTCGCCATAGCGGATCTCGACCCGGGCGCCGACGCCGAACTTGTTCGTGCCCTTTCGAGTGGCGTTGAGCTTCACCCCCAACCAGTGACCGGCCTTCGTGATGTTGCGGAGCACCGTGCCGGGCCACTGGTCGCCCGGCTGAAAGCCGCCGCTGTTGAGCCCCACGTCCATGTCGCCGTCGTGGTCGAAGTCGCCGAAGGCCGAGCCGTGCCCCTTGCCCCAGAGGCCCGTGGCGGTCCACGGGGTGCGGTTCGGGAAGTACCCCGAGCCCTGCTTGTTCTCGTAGAACTGGAAGGGCTCAGCCTGTTGCGTATAGGGTCCGCCGGAGGCGATCACGACGTCGAGATACTCGTCGTTGTTCCAGTCTGTGTAGTTGGCGCCCATCGCGCCGAACGGCACAAACTTGGTCCGCTCTCCGATGTTTGTGAACTTGAAGTCGCCGTCGTTCCTGTACACCGTGGATGCTTGGCTCCACTGCTGGGACGTGTAGCCCTCCTCGGTGAGCAGCTTGTGGCAGCCACAGAGCTTCTCCACCCCGAGCTGTGTCTGGTCGCTGGTGACGAAGGCGCCGGCGAAGAGGTCGATACGCGCGTCGTTGTTGTAGTCGAAGGTGAAGTTGACATAGCCCTTCACCGCCCGCCCGCCGTCGATACCCGCTTGGGAGGTGACGTCGGCGAAAGTGCCGTCCTTCTGGTTGTGGTAGAGGCGACGCCAGCCCCAGCCTTGCGCGAAGACCTCCGGCCAGCCGTCGTTGTCGAGGTCGCCGCACGAGACGCCGAGGCCGCCGTAGTCGACGGCGTTGCCGGGCGTCTGGATGCCGATCTCGGCAGCCACCTCCTTGTACTTGCCATTCGCCTCGGTGCGGTAGATGCGCACCGGAGCCGCGAAGTCGGCCACCATGACGTCCAGGTCGCCGTCGAGATCGTAGTCGCAGTGGTTCACGTTCATGCCGAGCCCAGAGTTCGGGAACTTCTCGAGATCGCGGACCAGGCCCAAGCCCTCGGTGACGTCCTCGAACGCGATGGCGCCGTCGGCGCCGGTGACATTTCGCAGCTGGCGCGTGTCGCCCGTGGAGTCGTAGTTGCAGCACGAGCGGGTGAGGTCGAGCTTGCCGTCGTCGTCCGCGTCGGCCACGGCTGTGAAGACGTGGCTGCACGCCGGGCGCCCCATCCGCTCCGCCGGGACCGCCTCGAGCTTCTTGCCCTCGACGTTGCGGAACACCTTGAACGGGAAGAGCTTGCGCTCGAACACGAGGTCGTCCCAACCGTCGTTGTCGAAGTCTGCCCACGCGACGCTGCCATAGCCGCCGTAGCGGTCCTGGATTGTGAGCCCCAGCTCCTCCGACGCCTCCTCGAAGGGCAGCTGGCTGGCGTCTCGCTGCGGGAAGGACTCGAGGATGTGGCGCACCACGTACTGGTCCTTGGACCACTTCGTGTAGAGATCGTCCCCGTAGAGGTAGGTCTCCGTGAGCATCAGCTGCCACTTCGTGTCGAAGCCCGGGAGCCAGCGGTGAGCGCGGAGCGCGTACGGATGGGACTCCTCGTACCGGCCGAGGCGGAAGTAGGCGTGGGCGACGTCGAAGGTGACGTAGGGGTCCGTGGAGGTCACGTGGGCGAGGGGACCGTCCGGCCCGAAGACCGCGATCGCCTTCTCGAACTCCCCCAGATAGACGTAGCTGGCGGACAGGTTCTCGTACGCCAGCGCCTTGCCCTCCTCAGGGATGGTCTCGAGGCCCTTGTAGAGCTTGCCGAGCAGCTCCTCGCGCCGCGAGTAGTAGCCCGTGTCGTGCTGGAACAGGATGAAGCTGGGGTACTTCTTCATGTCGGCGTGGAGGATGTGGTGAACCCACATGGCGTCCACGTCCTCGTACTGCGAGATGTCGCACGACATCTCTGCGGAGCAGGGCGATGGGATCTCCCAGTCCTGGTGCTCCGGCGGGCAGCGCTGCTCGAGGTCGGCCGTGTTGAGGTTGGCCACCAGCCCGAGCGTCTGGGTTCCGGGAGCCTGCGGGCTCTCGAACTCGATGACGGCTTCCTCAGTGGCGCAGGCTGCGAGGAGCGCGAATGTTGCCATGGGCAGCGGGTTTGGGCGGCGACGGTGCATCAAGGACCTCCGTAGGCGAGGGCAGGATGCACCTCGGGACTACCCGTTTCAAGCGCGACGCCAGCGCCTTTGGCATAGACTCCCAAAGGCCTGCGGGGTGGTCTCTCCGGAGACCTCGCATGCGGGCCCGAAGGACCGCCGTCAAGAGACGCCCGTCACCCCGGAGGGCTGTTGCTGGGAACGTTCACATCGCTGGTCGCTGGGCTGGCCGGGCTGCTGCAGGGCGAGGTTCGCTTCGAGGACGTCACGGCAGTGTCCGGGCTCCCCGTGGCGCGCAGCGACCCGTCGATGCGCAACGTGTCCGGTGCAGCGGCGTGGGTTGATTGGAACGACGACGGCTGGCCGGATCTCGTGCTCGGCGATCTCGGGCCGACCCGCCTCTTCCTCAATCGGGGAGACGGCACCGGCTTCGACGAACACCCGGCCGAGGCGCTGGCGGCGGTGGAGCACGTCTTCTCGATCGACGCCGTGGGGCTGGTCCCGTCCACGGTTGGCGACGCGCGCGGCGAGGTGCAGGACGGCCTGGTGCTGGTGAACGAGAGCGCGCGCGGCAACGAGGTGGCGGTGGTCAGCCTCGGGGACGGCGGCGCCGTGGTCTATCGCGGGGTCCCCACCGGCGCGGCCATGGTGGCCTCGCACGGCGACCTCGACGGCGACGGCTCGCACGAGCTACTGGTCAGCGACGTCGCCTGCGGTCTCGGCTTCGCGACGCTGCGCGGCGTGGTTCGCCTCGATCGCTTCCCCGCGGGGTATCGGCCCCCCCTGGAGGGCGGCCCCTTCCCCGCGCCCGGCTGCACGGGCCTGCCCTTCGTCACCGACTTCGACGGCAACGGCCGGCCCGTGGCGCTGGTGGTCAACGACTTCGGCACCTTGGGCCTCCCCACGTACGTCGCCCGGGACTCCGGCTATGAACCGCTGGTGGCGATCTTCGGCATGGGCATCGCGTCCACCGATCTGAACGGCGACGGCCGCCTCGACTACCTGATCTCATCGGCCGGGCCCGACTCGCTCGGGCTCTCGAGGCCCGACGGGGGGCGCGGCTGGGAGGCGGCCCACGGGCCCTGGCTCTACGGCGCAGACGCCTATCGCTTCAAGTGGGGCGTGGCCTACCTCGATGCCGACAACGACGGCGACGAAGAGGCCTGGCTCACGGCGGGTCACGTCCCGTCGCCTGGGCCGCCGAGCGATCCGAACGCGCGCGACCTGCTCATCGTCGACGGGGTCGACCGCGCCGCGGAGGCGGGGGTGGACGACGAGACCGAGGGCCGCGTGGTGATTCCGGCTGACTGGAATCGCGACGGCAGAATGGACGCCTTCGTGGGCGGTCTCAGCGTGTGGGCGCTGTACGAGAACCGCACCGAGGCCACGGGTCACTGGGTGGCGCTGCGCGTGCCCGACGAGCCCGGGACGGTGTTCACGCTCACCGCCTGCGGGCGCACCACCACGCGGGAGTGGTCCAGCGGCGTCGCGGGCGCGGCGCGAGAGCGGCGGATTCACGTGGGCCTCGGAGACTGTGTGGGGCCCGTGGACGTGGCGGTCCGCTGGCCGTGGCGTGGTACGGCGGCGCTGGGGCCGCTCGCGGCGGACCAGGAGCACACGGTAGAGGCGCCTGGCGTCGTCTGGTTCGAGCCGCGGATCGCCACCCCGGGGGCCCTGGTGCGCGTGCGTTCCACGGTCGGCCGGCCCGTCGAGGTGGGTGGGGTCACCGTGGATGGCGAAGGGACGCTCGTCGCGCCCGCGACCGAGGGTGAGCACCGCTTCCCCGTGCACGTGGACGGCCAGGCGTGGGCCCTGGCCCCCCGGCTCACCGTGGCGTCCGCGTCCGTCGATGCGCAGCCGGGGCGCTGGCCGGCGCGCTCGGGAGAGACGACGGCCGTCTCGGTTGTGCCCGCCGGCGCGGAGGTGCGCTCTGGAGGGGGCCGGGTGAGCGGCGAGCTCACCGTGGGCAACGATCTGGCGCTGGAGGTCACGGGCCGCACGGTGGTGGTGCCCGTGGTTGCAGGGCTGGACGGCGCCGGGAGCCGCGTCCACTTCGAGCGAGCGGGCGAGACGCTTCGGTTCGCGTATGCGGCCGTGGACGGTGAAGGCGGTGTGGTCCCGATCCGCGCCAAGATAGAGGTCACCGCTACGGACGCCGCCGGCGGCGACACGACGCGAGGCGCGGGGCGCACCTACGAAGGGTGGTTCGCCACGGAGCTGCCCGCCACCACGCGCACCGTCCGCGTGCGGCTCGGGACGCTCGAGGCGACTTACGCGGTGCCCGAGCAGGCCGGGCCGATCGACGGCGAGCGCTCCCGTGTCCACGTGCTGGAGCCGATGGTGGAGGCAGACGGCGAAGACCTCATCACGGTGGGCGTGGTGCTCCGCGACAAGGACGGGCTCATGGTGCCGCCAGGCCCCGAGCTGCTCCCCGTGGCAGACGGCTTCACGGCAGTGGACCAGGCGTTCTCCGTGACGCTGCTCCGCCTCGACCAATCGGTCTACACGGCGCGGCTCCGCGTCGGGACCACGCCCGGAGTGGTGCCCATACGCGTAGGGGACTTCACGGTCCACGCGTTGCTGGTGCCCCGGACCTGGCGCGAGCCCGCAGTCCTCGCCACCTCCACCATCGAGCAGCGTGACGGCGTGCTTCGCGTGATCCCGCGCGACCGACTGGGGCAGCGGATCGGGACCGGCGTCGCCCTGAGCCCCCCGCTCCCCTACCTTGGCCTCGGAGAGTACGGCGCCTCCGGGGAAGCCACGGAGGTCACGCTAGAGGGGGTCGGGGTGCTCCGCTACGCCGACGGGCAGCTCACCCGGTCGGAGCTGCCGGGCTCCGATGGATGCATCGCTGCAACGCGCCGTCCTGGCGGCGTGCCCGGCGCGACCCTTGTGGGGCCAGTGTTGGCGCTCGTGTGGCTGGTGTCGAGCGGCGCGGGTCGCGTGCGCGGACGCTCATCTACGCGTCGTTGAGGCCCGTCAGAATGACGAGCCCGGCGTCTCCAGGAAGGCCAGCTCTTCCGCCGTGCTCACGCGCCCCAGGGTCTTGTTCCGGTGAGGGAATCGCCCGAAGCGCCGAATGATGACCTCGTGTTTCCTCGCGTATTCCACGCTCTGTGCGGCGAAGGTATCCGCCGGCATGCCCGCGCCGTTCGCCTCGAAGAGCTCGATGCTGTGAACCTGATCCTCGAGCGCCTCCGAGTGTTCGAACGGGAGGTAGACGAAAACCCGCTCGATGGGGCGTAGCGCCTGGTCGACGCCGGCGGCCACGAGGCGCTTTGCCAGCTTCAGCGCCCGGTCGTCCCCGGCGAACATGCGGGCCGTCCCCCGGAAGGTGTTGCGAGTGAACTGGTCCAGGACCACCACGAGGGCGAGCGCGCCCTCCGGCGTGCCGACCCAGCTGGCGAGCCGCTCATCACCGCGGATCGCGGCGTCGATGGTGGCCCCGAAGCGCTCGGCGATGCGCGCGTCGAAGGCGGGATCGCTCATGAACCAGCGACGCATCGTCTCGGGAGCGGCGGTCCATGCTCCATCTCGTTCCTGGCCGAACCAGAAGGAGAGCACGTCAGCGGGACTTGTGAGGCGGGACGCCTCCGTTGAGCTCATGGCGAGTCCTCTTGGGTCTGGGTCAAGACGCCGACAGCAGCCACGACGTCAGCGCGCCGGCGGCCGTGAGGGCGGCCCACGCGGCAAAGCCCCAGCCTAGCACGGCCTCCTCCGACATGGGCATTCCCGCGGTCGGCTTGCGCTTGGTCGTACCGGCCAAGGCGATCGGGGTCATCAGGCGAGAGTGTTGCGCCGCGCTCGTGGCCAGCGCCGTGAGGTTGAACAGCAGCCAACCCGGCGACATGTGCGCTTCATCGAACCACAGCGGCCGGCCTATCCCGAACCACCAGGCGGCGGCGAGCAGCGCGAACACCACGACGGCGAAGCCACCCATGCCGTCGCCCCGCTGCCGGTGGGCCTTCACGCCGGCCACCGAGAGCGTGGCAAGCATGACGCCTCCCACCTCCACGAGGTACTCGTCGGCTAGGAAGTGCCAGATGTCGTCACCGACCAGCAGTGTGGCCGCAGCCACCTGGAGCGGAACCGCCAAGACGGTCAGGAGCCCCGCGCGGCGGCCGCTCGGGAACGACCACATCTTGCTCATGAGGGCCAGGTAGACGAGGGCGCAGATCCACCCGGCAAGCGCCGCGACGCGCCCAGCGTCGAGCCCGTAGGCCACAAAGATGGCGCCGGACCCCAGCCCCGGAAGGCACAGCGTCCAGACGAGGTGGACGCGGAGCAGGGCGCGGGACGCCTCGGGCTTCGGGGCGGTCGCGACCGCGGGGTGGCGTTGGCGGCTCTTCAACCGCGGGAGCGTACTCGCGTCGGCGCAGTGGAGGCTAGGGCTAGGTTCGCCGACCACGCCGACCACGCCGACCAGGGTCCCGACCCGCCGGCCGGCGGCACCGACGCCTCGCTAGGGCGCGCTTGACAGCCCCGTTGCCGCGAACGCAGTGTCGGCGCTCATATGGTGAGGCGGAGCCAGGGTGGCGACTCGGGTCGGACGGGTCGGCGGCGTGATCAGCACGATGAGCCTCCTGCGGGGTCGCCTCCGAGCGCGCCCGCTGCGCCGAGCCACCGCAGCGACGGCTCGTCTGCGGAGCTTCCGCATCTCACCGCCCTCCGTTTCTTCCTCGCTCTGGGCGTGGTGTTCTCGCACATCGAGGAGCTCAAGTTCCAGGCACAGCTGCCCAACCACCACGACGTCCCGTTCTTCCTCGGCCTCGGCAACCGGTGCGTGCTCGGGTTCTTCACCCTCAGCGGCTTCCTCATCACGTGGCTGTTGCTCGGGGAGCTTCACTCCAGTGGGACCATTGCCGTCGGGCGCTTTTACGCGCGCCGTTCGCTGCGCATCCTGCCCATGTACTACCTCACGGTGGTCATGGGCGTCTTCGTGCTCCCGGGCCTGCTCTCTTTCCCGAGCGCGGACGGACAGTGGGAGACCGACTATTGGGCGAAGCTGGCGATGTTCTTGTTCCTCGTCCCGAACCTGCTCGCGGTGCTGTACGGCAACCTCCTGTACGTGGGGCCGCTCTGGAGCATCGGCCTCGAGGAGCAGTTCTACCTGTTCTGGCCGTGGCTCATGAGGGTCGGCTGGAAGCGTCCGTTGGCCCTGTTTGGGCTGACTCTTGGTTTCTGGTTGGTCATTCGGCTGGCGTCGTTCCACTTTCCGCCCGGGGGCGACCTCAGGACGTCCTCGACTTTCGTGGAGCTTCTGGTCGGCCTCGGCGTCTCGCAGGACGCGGCGTTCGTAGCGCAGGCAGTGACGCGGGCCCTCAGGTTCGAAGCGCTGATCATCGGAGGGCTCTTCGCCTACGCGCTCTTCTATCGGTGGCGGGTTCTGACGATACTGTTTCACCCGCTGACGCAGGTGGGGGCGATCGCCGCTCTCGCGCTCGGGGTCGGGTATGCCCACCACTTCGGCACCCTTCACTTCGCCGCGTATGCCGGTCTCTTTGGCGTGGTGATCGTGAACATGGCCGGCAACCCGAAGCAGTATGTTCGTATCGACGCTGCCTGGACCCGGTACCTCGGCAAGCTGTCGTACTCGCTCTACCTCGTGCACGCCGCGGTTATCGTAGGTCTCCTGAATCTGCTGCCCCACGTCGGGATACCCCACACGTCGTCGATCTTCTCGGGCGCGCTGCTGGTCGGGACAGTCGGTTTGTCGATCATTGCTGCACACTGTGCATATCGGTGGGTTGAGCGGCCGTTTCTGGTGCTGAAGCAGCGGTTCTCGGGGGCGGCGGCGGAGAACGGTCGGCCGGGTTCGACGCCTCGCCCCCTTCGACAACCCAGTTGACATCGCATTCGCGCTTCGTCCAGGATGCGGGAGTTAAGAGGATCGTTCGGGTAGCGCAGTTCCGCTTCCCACACTTCCGCGATGTGCCATCGACAACCAAGATTGCGCGCGGTGTAGCCACCGTGGGTGGGTTACATATGACCCAGGGGGATCCATGATCGGTTCTGACACTTCAACTTCGCTTGGCATGCCACACGCAGGACAGGCGCCCTCGCAGACGGCTTGCCCACCGCGCCCGCGGCGCTCTGCCCGCGGCCTGGTCGGCATTTGCGTCGTCGCCGCCATGGCCTTCTCTGCCAACGCGAGAGCGTCGGAGGAGATCGCCAACGTGCAGCAGATCCTGTCTGATGCCCAGATTCAGCACAGTGCGATTGCGACGAAGCACAGCACCCTCGTGGCGCGGGTCGCTTCCCTCCAGAGCCAGAGCGGCGGTGGGGTCGACGTCAGTGTCGTTCAGGCCCAGGTCGCCACGGCATCTTCAGCGGCCACCAGCGCGGAGGCAGCGGCGGCACAAGCCGGCGCCGCCCTAGCTTCGGTTCAGGCGAACGTTGACCTCGCGCGGGCAGCGGCCAGCGCGTCCGCGACCTCGCTGGCGGCCGCGACCGCCGCTGCCAGCGCCGCAGTCGCCGTGGCGGCAGAGGCGCAGGCCGCCGCGGACTACGTGATCGACGCCTCGCTACTCCCGCCTCTGGTCGCCGGGAGCCAGGCGACGGCAATGCACGCGGCGACGGCGACAGCAGCAGCGCAGCAGGCCCTCGCCGCCCACAACGCGGCCACTGCGGCGCTGGCGGCTGCCGAGGCGAGCCTTGCCACGGCACAGACCCACCGGGCCGCCGCGGCCGCTGCGGCCGCCACGAGCCGGGCGAGAGCCAACGAGGCGCAAGCGCTTGGCAATCAGCTCATTGGCTCCGGCGGCGGCTCCTCCGTCGACTTCAACGCGTTCACCAACCAAGCGAATGCGCTCCGCAACGACGCCGACCTTCAGTTGAATCAAGCGAATGATCATGCCGTCGCAGTCATCGACGCCGTTGTCAACGAGGACTTCGATACTGCCACCAACGAGCGTCAGCAGGCCCAGCTGAACCTGAGTCGGCTCAACGAGATCAGCAGCCTCATGGACGCGCTCGACCACGATATTACCGACGCAGTGAACGCTGGCGGCGGCGGCGGGAGTGGCGACTTGACAGCGCTGATCCAGCTGGCGTCCGAGGCACACGCCGCTTCCAGTTCGGCCCAGTCGGCCGTGAGTTCCGCCAATAATGCGTCCGCCGCCGCGGCCTCTTCCGTGTCGCTGGCCATAGCGAATGCGTCCACTGCGGCTACTGCAGCTCAGACAGCGTCAGACGAACTGTCCATGGCGGCCTCGGACCTGGCGAGCGCGCTGGCGGCCTGGGCCGACGGCGACCACGACCTGGACGGATTTGCGAACGGCTCACTCAACGACAACTGCCCGCTCGCCGCCAACCACGAGCAGGAGGACTCCGACGGCGATGGCCGTGGCGACCCCTGCGACAACTGCCCAACCGTCAGCAACAACGCCCAGTCGGACAGCGACACCGACGGCATTGGCGACTTCTGTGACGGCGATGACGACGGCGACGGCGTTGGGGACGGCGACAACTGCCCCACCACGTGGAACCCGTCGCAGGCGAACGCCGATGGCGACGCGACGGGCGACGTGTGCGACCCGGACGACGACAACGACGACGTGGAAGACACCACCGACAACTGCGGCCTGGCCGCCAACAACGCCCAGACCGACACCGACTCCGACGGCCTCGGCGACGCCTGCGACGGCGACGATGACGGCGACACCGTCGCGGATGGCGACGACAACTGCCCGACTACGGCGAACGTCGACCAGGGCGACCTGGACGGCGAGGGTCTCGGCGACGCATGCGACGCCGACGACGACAACGATGGTACGCCCGACGCGTCAGACAACTGCCCGGTGGACGGCAACACCGATCAGGCCAACAACGACGGTGACGGACTCGGCGACGCGTGTGATGCCGACGACGACAACGACACGGTCCCCGACGCCATCGACGTCTGTCCCACGACCGCCGACACCGGCCAACAAGACACCGACAGCGACGGTCAAGGCGACGCGTGCGACGGCGACGACGACGGCGACGGGATCGGCGACGCTGGCGACAACTGCCCGTTCGACCCGAACAGCGCCCAGACCAACATCGACGGTGATGACAGCGGCGATGCCTGCGACCCCGACGACGATGGCGACGACGTGCACGATGCGGACGACAACTGCCCCGCGAACGCCAACGTCTTCCAGACGGACCTGGACCACGACAGCCACGGCGACGCTTGTGACGACGACGATGATGGCGACGGCGTGACCGACGACATGGACAACTGCCAGGCTGACGCCAACCCCAGCCAAGACAACCACGACGCCGACAACGACGGCGACGCCTGCGACGATGACGACGACGGCGACGGTGCCCTCGACGCAGACGACAACTGTCCCCTCGTGGCCAACCCAACTCAAGACAACCTCGACTCGGACGACGTCGGGGACGCCTGTGACCCGGACGACGACGGCGACGGCGTGGCCGACGGGCTAGACAACTGTCCAACGCTCGCGAACGCGGATCAGACCAACAGCGATACCGACGGTCAGGGAGACGCCTGCGACAGTGACGATGACGGCGATCTCATCGCCGACACGGGCGATAACTGTCCGTTGGTCGGCAACACCGACCAGCTCGACAACGAGCGGGATGGCCTGGGCGACGCTTGCGACTCCGACGACGACGACGACACGGTCGCCGACGCGGCCGACAACTGCCCGCGGCACAGCAACGGGACGCAGGGCGACGCCGACGGAGACATGGTCGGAGACGTCTGTGATCCCGACGCGGATGGCGACTTCGTGTTCGACGTCTTCGACAACTGTCCCGGGGCCGCCAATCCCGACCAGGCCAACCAGGATGGCGACTCGCAGGGCGACGCCTGTGACGGGGATCTCGACGGCGACGGCGTGGACAACCTGCTCGACAACTGTCTGCTCGTGACCAACGCCGGGCAGGCCGACCTCGACACCGACGGGCTCGGCGACGCGTGCGACGGCGACGTAGACGGCGACGGCGTCTCGAACGGCGCCGACAACTGTGCGGCGGCCGCCAACCCCGGCCAGGCTGACAACGAGAACGACGGGCTCGGCGACGTCTGCGACGACGACGACGACAACGACGGCAGCACCGACGGCGTCGACAATTGCACGGTGGTCGCCAACGCCGATCAAGCCAACACCGATGCCGACGGCCTCGGCGATGCCTGCGACGACGATGACGACGGGGACGGCGCGCTCGACGCGGCCGACAACTGCCCCTTCGTCGCCAACCCGGGCCAGGTCGACACAGACACCGACGGCCTGGGCAATGCGTGCGACGGTGACGATGACGGCGACGGCGAGGACGACGTCACGGACAACTGTGAGCTGGTGGCCAACTCCGAGCAGGCCGACTTCGACGGCGACGGCGCTGGCGACGCGTGCGACGCAGACGACGACGGCGACGGCGTAGCAGACGCCGCCGATCAGTGCGCGGGCACACCGGCGACCACCGTGCACGACGAGACGGGCTGCTCCGTCGACCAGCTCTGCCCGTGTGCCGGGCCCTCCGGCACCGACCTCGAGTGGAAGAACCACGGCAAGTACGCCGAGTGCGTCGCGAAGGGTGTGAACAACTTCGTCAACAAGGGTCTGCTGACGAAGGCGCAGGCGGACGCCGTGAAGAAGGCGGCGGGGCAGAGCGCCTGCGGTAAGAACCCGTGCAACGGCAACGAGATGAAGAAGAAGGTCGGCGGCACTAGCCCCGTGATCCGGGTGCACGTCGACGTGTTCCAGGCGTCCGGACCGAGTGCACCCGCGGCGCCCCGCGTGTTCGCAGGCGCCAGCGAGGTCTTTGCCAACGCCAATGGCGACTACCTCATCCCGCTGCGCGACGCGTCCGGCAACGTGATTCGGGACATGGTGGAGGCTGACGACCTCCGTCGGGCCACGTCACCGGTCCCGAAGGGGGCCTACGTGGTGCTCCGGCGCGGCCACGGGCGCGTGTTGCAGGGGGTCTCCGGCTACCTGAAGAAGAGCAAGGTTGCGATGGACGTCACTGCCTTCGTGCAGAACGGTCAGGACGGACGCGACAGAAACCGCAGCTTCGAGAACCAGGGCAACGGTTACGGCGTGCTGGGCAACGCAGGCGAGGATGAGTTCTGGCGGGTGGTCGGGGGTGTGCGCATCCGTTCGACCGTGACGGTCGCGGCGGACCTGCTCGAGGTCCAGTACTGCGATTGACGGTCTGCGCGGCGGAGCCGGGGCAAGCCCTCTGCGCTCCGCCGCGTGCCGTCGTGGCGCCGCGCCCCCCTCCGGTGCGGACGAGAACACCGTTCTGCACGCGGGCATGACCGGTGGGAACCCGTTGCGAAGGCGCTTGTAGGCCCGCGCATCTCCTCGTAGGCTCCGTGAGTCTTCGGAGGTCACGATGCCGCCCACCGCACAGCAACTAAACACGCAGCAAACCGCCCCCCAGATCCCCGCAGCCCAGGCACCGGCCTCGGCGCCCAGCCCGCTGCGCTCCATGGGCTACGCCGCTGGAGCCGCCTCACTGTCGCCGGCCAAGGCCCCGGTCGGCGCCCTCGCTGCAGGTGTTGCGAAGCGAATCGACGAGACCCAGAGCAAGGAGATCGACGCGAAGGGCTACGGCTCTTACACCGGCACGCACTCTGGGGAGGAAGCAAAGGACGGTAAGCAGCTCAAGAAGACCGACTGCACGATCTATGTGCTGGACGTGCTTCGCCAGGCGTTCGCGGCGGCCGGCCGAAGCGACGATTGGACTCGAGTCTTCGCCGACGCGAAGAGGACCTCCAATGGCGCGTTCAAGGGCACTGAGCTCATGAAGTCGCTGCAGACCAACCTCGGGTGGATCGGGGTGTTCTGGGGCAAGGACTCGAACAACCCGGACGCCGAGCACTCCTACTCGGCCCGAAAGGCCAAGAAAGGCGGCGGTTACTACGGGATCCAGGTCGATCCCGACAAGGTCGTCACCGACTACGCCCCCGCGGACGAG
The DNA here is from genome assembly GCA_005776725.1 of Pseudomonadota bacterium. Taxonomy (GTDB): domain Bacteria; phylum Myxococcota_A; class UBA9042; genus SXOO01. Next base: position 20,058 of record SXOO01000240.1, read on the forward strand.
TCGCGCAAGACCACCACCAACCTCGAGAAGCTCCGACGGGTCAAGTTCGGCGTCCTGGGGGCCCGAGGCGGTTCGCACATGGCCATGCTGCTCAACGGGCAGGTCTACGAGGTGCATTGGTCGAACAGCGCCGACAGCCACGATCTCTTCGAGGCGCGCCCCTTGGAGGAGTGGGGATGGGAGTCTGGCGCTGTGGTGATGCCGCCGGAGGAGCTGGCGAGCTGGAACGGGACCTGACGCTAGCAGTCGTCTCTGTATGCCGATGTAGGGCTAACGGATAGTTGCCGCCAACGCGACAGGTCGATCAGACCCATGCTACGTTGCCGCAATGTCCGAGCCCGTGTCTCCAGCGCTGAACTCCAGGCGCTCATTGGCGGTAGTTTTCCACGTCGTGTGGTGGGCTCAAGCCGGCGCGCTGCTTGGTGGCGGCGGCTGGCTCGTGGCGCGCCCGGCAGACATCGCTGGGTGGCTCCTCCCTTCGAGCGCGGGATCCGCGCTGCTCCACCTCCTGGCGCCTCTCACGCTCGGGCTGGGGGCCATGACCCTGCAGCTCCAGCGCCCCGCATTCTCCTGGTTGCGTCAGTCTCTCGCGTCATCGTTCTTCGCAGCCTGGCTGATCGCCCTTGCCCTGGGCCTCTGGTTCGGCGCCCCGTTGCCGCTCCTCATTGCAGCCGCGGCCTTCGCTGGGGCCAACATCCTCTATGTCGTGTTCCCGGCTGAGTCCGTTACGCCCCCCTCCGCCTTGCCCAGCGCCGACGACGAAGCGCCGATGCTCGGACGTGTATGGGCCTTCCAGATGTTCTACTACGTCGCTTGCGCGGTCCTTGCGCTGGCTGCTCCCTCCTGGATAGCGCGCCACCTGCTAGGGCTTCCGCCGGGTGCAGAGCTTGGCCGAGAGCTCTCTATCCTGCATGCGGCGGCCCCGCTGTACTTCGCGATGGCGCTCGTGAGCCAGCACGCCATCGGCGCCCAGTCCGACCGCACGTGGCGAGGCTACTGCATCGCGTTCCTCACGGCACAGTGGCTATGCGTGATCAGCATGGTCACCGGGCTGGGCGGCTCGTCTGTCGTGGCCGGCCCGATGAGCATGGCCATCTTGGTGCCCAACGTTCTCTTCGCCAGCGTCAACACGATGACGTTGCTGAACGCTGGCGCCCTTCGTCGGGTCATCCGGGGCGTCTGGCGGGCGCTCACTCCGGCGTGGTTGATTCAGCTCGTCGTCCTTGCCTTCATCACCGGCGTCTCCTGGTTCAATGCCGAGACGTTGCTCTCGGGGCACGAGCTGCCCGATGACAACCAGCGCGAGCTGGCCGAGGACACCTTGCGCCTCGTGGGGCCGTTGGCGCTGTCGCTGCTCACCGCGACCGTCCTCGCGCTCCTTCGGAGCGACCGGCGATCCCGCTACACGTACTCGACGATCTTCGTGGTGTGGACGGCCACGTCGGCCGCGGTCCGCTTGGTAAACGACCACCAAGGCGTGTCTTCCACCTCGTTCTTCCTGGTGCTCATGCCCTTCGCCTTGGGCGTGGTCGCCTTCGTGACCAGCGCCCTCAATGTGGTCGCTTTCCTCTTCCCGGACTGGAAAGCCACGGACGCGCTCTATCAGGGCGGGGCCGACACGAAGCCCCGGTGGGTCTACCGCCTCTTGGTCGCCCAGGCGGCGCTCTTCGGGTTCGTCGCGCTGTCCACCGGATTCATGCCTGGCTGGGTGGTCAAAACCGCGCTCGGCCTGGCCGACGGGAGCGAGGTCTATCCGCTCCTCCTGGCGTCCATCCGGGGCACTGCGCCCTACTGGGCGGCCGCCGCCGTCGCCGCCGCTGTTGCTGCCTCGTCATCGCTCGAGTGGGACTGGCGCGCCTTCTGCAAGTGGTTCGCCATCTGGCAGGGCGCCTATGTCTTCACGTTCGTCTACGCCTTCGACTCGCACATCTACGCGGCCGGCGCGCTGGTCTGGCCGGCAGTCCTCTCCGTCATGGGGCTTGCCACCTACAGGGCCTCGATGAGCCCACTCAACGTCCACGATCTCGCCGGCCAGCCGGCTCCCTCCGGAATGATGGTCGAGGATCTCGCGCCCGGGTTCCCGATGATGGTGGCCGCGGTCACGACCGGAGAGCGGCCTTATCATCGAGTTGGCGTGGGAGCGGAGGGCTCGTTCGAGGCGATGCTCTCCCCGGGGTTGCCCCCACCCCCCTTCTTCGGTCCCCGAGCCACTCCCATGCGATGCACGCTCCGTTTCTCGAACAAGCGCTACGTGGACGACGCGGCGCTCGACATGCGCGGAGTCGCGCTGCGCCTGGACCCCGGCGGCGGCGCTGCGCCGCTCGACCTGTACATGAGCACCGGCTCGTTCGGCCACGCCTACAACGTGGTCCAGCTGGCGGCCATCCGTTGGGCGCCGGCTTGGCTCCGGAAGCGTTGGCTCCAGGCCAGCCACACGGCACGGGAGGCCTCCGCTGCCGGACTCCGGCGCGCGCCCTCGAGCTACGCGGGGCTCACCTACTACTCTCAGCTGGTGCGGCTGTGGGTGGGAGTCAGCCAAAGCGGGCACCACACGTCCCGCCGATGCAGGCTTCGTCTGGTGCCGATGGGGCTCCAGGAGGAGTCCGGTCTCCCCGACGCCGTGGACGAGGACAACCCGTGGGACACTGCGCGTCGTCCGAACGAGGCGCGGCCGCCCGGCTATCTGCGGAGCGAGCTCAGCGCTCGCCTCGAGACCACCCCCGTGAGCCTGGTGCTCGAGGCGCAGGTCGCTGAAGGCGACGACACGGACGATGAGGCCGTCGACGAAGGCAGCGCGTGGTACGACGCCAGCATCGACTGGGACGCTGTTTCGCTGCCTTGGCACCGGGTCGGGGTGGTCACGCTCAACAAGGCCCTCGCCGACGACGTGACCGAGCGCCTCACCTTCGACCCCAGCCACGGAGCCGGTGTGCTCGCCACGCCCCTATCGCCGTCCTGGCGCGATCCCCGCTCCCTCGCGGCCACTCAGGACCGCGTCGTGCGCCTCGTCGGCCGCCTTCGGCGGCGTCGCGGGAGGGAGTGGCTGCGCCCGAAGCATGCGCCGCCCCAGCAGCTTCCTAACGGCACAGGCCCAGGAGCCCAGCCATGAGGCGACCCAGCCGCTATACGCCGCCGCAGCGGTGCTCGCCCGATCGCCTGCGGGGGCGGGCGATGACCATCCGCCAGCGCCGCTCGATGTACGAGCTGGCGGAGTGGGACCCACCGAGCGAGCCGATGTGGGCGGGGACCGGCCAGTGGCTCACGCACGTGTTGCCGCGGAAGCTGGCGAAGCTGCCGGAGGCCGAGGCGTTCTCCCTGCGCAAGTGGGGGGTGTTCGTCGTTCAGCAGGGAGCGACCATACTGAACCAGGTGCTCGCGAATTCGCTCCACCCGCTGTCTCGGATGGAGGCCTATCGCGACTACGCGAGCCTCTTCGAGTCCATCCGCCCGCCTGCGCACGCGGCCGCTCACTGGCAGAGCGACGCCGATTTCGCGGAGCAGCGCTTGAATGGGTGCAATCCCATGGTGCTGACGCGCTGCGAGGCACCGCCGCACGACGCGCTGTGCCGAGCCGCCGAGGGTCAGCTCGCCGCCATTGGGCCGGGCTGGAACATCCAGCGAGCGGTGGATCAGGGTCGGCTCTTCGCGGTCGATTACACGGCCATCGAGACCGTTCGGGATCTCATCCCCGCGGACATCGCCTATAGCGCTCCAACGGCGCTGTTCTTCGCGCGCGAGGACGGGCGGCTCTGGCCGCTGGCGATCCGGCTCTTTCCGCTCAGCCATCCCGGCCCGAATGTGCCCGTCACACCGGAGACGGGCGCGGCGGCGTGGGCACTTGCGAAGCTCCACTTCCAGGTGGCGGACGGCGCCTACCACGAAGCGATCAGCCACCTGCTCGAGACTCACCTCGTCACCGAGCTCATCGCGTCGTGCCTGCATCGGAATGTGCACCCCGACCACCCGGTGAGCCAGCTGCTCACGCCGCACTTCGTAGATAACCTGGCCATCGACGCTCTGGCGCGAACCAGCCTGCTCAATAAGGGCGGGCCCATCGACAGCGCGATCGGCGTCGGGGCGCGTGGCGCCCTTCGGCTCGTCGGCCTCGTCTGGTCCAGCTGGGACTTCCAGCGGAGCAGCCTCGAACGCGACCTCGCGAGGCGCGGGCTGGACGATCGGGACCGCCTGCCGGGCTGTTGGTACCGGGAGGACGCCACGGCGCTCAAAGGGGCCACGTCACAGCTCTTCACCCAGCTCACGCGGGCGTGGTACGCCGACGACCAGGCCGTGCAGACGGACTGGGAGCTTCAGGGCTGGGCCGACGAGACCGCTCGCGCCGACGGTGGGGCCCTCTCCGGGTTCCCGGCGCGCTTCGAGACCCGAGAGGCCCTCGCACAGACGCTCACGGAGATCGTGTTCCGAGCGTCCGCGCAACACGCCGCGGTCAACAACGGTCAATACGACCGTTACGGCTGGCCCCCGTACTCGCCCACGTCGCTCCGAATCACCCCAGCCAGCGACGCCATCGCGGCCGGCCGTTCGATCACGGACCAAGAGCTCTGGGGCACCATGCCTACGAGGGCCAAGTCACTGGCGCAGCTGAGCATGGCGCGTGTCCTCAGCGCAGCCACGTACACCTCGCTCGTCCGGACCGGGGACTCCCCAGCCTTTCAACCCGAGGTCGACCCGCTCGCGGCGGAGGCTATCCAGGCTTACCGGCAGCGCCTCTCGGCGGCCTCAGAGACCATACGCCGCCGCAACGCGGTGCTGGTCTCGCATGGCAACACGCCGTACACCTACCTGGACCCGTACAACATCAGCAGGAGCATCGAGATCTAGGGCTCGGTGTTTGCCCGGCGGCGCTGCGGCTGGTCGTCAGAGTCATCTGAAATTCAATGGGTCGCTACTGGACAACCGATGCGCGACCGAGACACTCAGCCCCCACCAGCTGAGGAGCGCCTGATGAGCAATGATGTCGAGACCGTTCGTGGCCAGAACCTGACCCTTCACTTCGAGGGCAAGCGCTGCGTGCACGCCCGCCAATGCGTCGTTGGGCGCCCGGACGTCTTCGTCGCCAACACGGTTGGAGAGTGGATCCGTCCCGACGCCGCGCACCCGGAGCTGGTGGCGTCCATCGCCCGCGCGTGCCCGTCTGGCGCTATTCGGTACGAGCGCCACGACGGTGGGCCGGAAGAGACGGCCCCTCCGGTGAACGTCGTTCGCATTCGTGAGAACGGCCCGCTCGCCTTCCACGGCGCGATGTCGATCGGGGGCAAGGAGGAGCTGCGCGCAACGCTCTGTCGTTGCGGCCAGTCCAAGAACAAGCCCTACTGCGATGGATCCCACGCGGCGGCAGGCTTTCAGGCCAGCGGCGAGCTGGCGAACGCCAGCACCGAGCCGCTCGAGGAGCGCGGCGGCGCTCTCACGATCACGGCGGCGCCGGCAGGTCCCCTGCTCGTCAACGGCAATCTCGAGATCTGCACCGGTAACGGGTCGCTCATCACCCGGACCACGAAGACCGCTCTCTGTCGCTGTGGCGCGTCTGCGAACAAGCCCTACTGCGACGGCTCCCACCGGCGAGTGGGGTTCACGGACGCCTGAAAAGGTCCTGGGCGGAAGCGCCGCCCAGCGACGGCGCAGCGTTACAGCGACTTGAGGCCCATGGCGCCGGCGTAGCCGTAGCTGACGGCCGAGTCGTAGCCGTACACCGTGAGTGAGACGGGGGAGTCGGCCGTCAAGACATGGACACCGTCGGAGACCAGGCCGCTGTAGACGACGTGGCCGTTCCCCGTGGGGTCCCAATCGGCCGCGGCTAGCGTCTGGCCGTCCAGCTGGACTGTGACGCCGGCCGGGCCGACCACGTTGATGTAGTCCAGCGCGTACTTATCCGGAGTGAGGAACACGAAGTCCTTCTGCCACTGGGCCTGCGGGACCGCGATGATCATGGCCGGATCCCCGACCGCCTTGCACTCTTTGCCGGGGGTGCCGTCCAGCGGGGCGGCGCACTGGTGCCCGGCGCCACACTCCGCGTTGCTGGTGCAGCTCTTCAGCTGGCACGCGAACTCGCACGTATAGGCCTGGCCGCAGTCCGCCGGGGTGTCGCACAGCATGTTGAGTGACGAGGCCTCGAAGCTCGAGGCCAGGAACTGCGCGACCAGGATCGGCTGGGTGGCGGTGACGACGGCGTGGTCGTCGACCGACTTCTCGTACCAGCCGCCAGCGTCCAGGGCTACCGGCGTGCCGTCGACCGTGACGTTCGTGCCGTCCTTCGACGCCACCACGCGGATGTAGTCGCTCTCGTTACCGCGCGGGACGCTGCGCCCGATGGTGAAGCTCTTGCCCCAACGCGACACGGCCGGGAGCTGGTGCTCGATGTGGTCGGAGCAGCACTCCGTGCCCGTGCGGGCCGCCACGTGGCCACCGAACACCATGACCGGCGCCGACGCGGTGACGTGGCTGCCCGTCAGGTCCCCCGATTTGCTCTCGAAGGCCACCACCTCGCCCTCCGACAGCGTGAACGTGTGGGGCTGGCCCGCACTGAGCGCCGGCAGGTCGCCGCCCGCAGCCGTGGGCGCCGTGGGCGTGAAGGTCACGGAGGCGCCACCCGTCGTGCCGATGATCACGACGTAGCCCGCGTACTCCTTGGATCCCAGCTTCGAGTGAGCCCGAGTGACGGCGAAGAACTCCGTCCCCGACTCACTCACCGGCAACAGCAGAGAGGCGTCATTCGAGAAAACGTCTTCGTTCTCGAACGGGTTGAACTGGTAGGCGACGATCGGCGCCGTGCTGGTGAGGCGGAACGCGTTCATCCCGCGCTGCGTGCCTTCGAGGCCCCAGGTCGGCGCGAGGAGGAACGCCGTGAGCGTCTTCGGGGCCAGCGACACCGTCTGGTCGGTGCCGTCCGGGCGCGTGACGGTGACGTTCGCGGTGAGGCTATCCGACACGTTGGACGCGACGATCGCGAACTGGCCATTCTGGGCGTCGAGGTACTTGGCGGGGGTGGACTCGATCGCGTTGTGCAGGTCGACCGCCCAGAACTCGCACCCTGCGTTGGTCTTCGACAGCTTGCCGAAGCCACCGCAAGGCTCCTCGCAGACCCCCAGCGCGTTGCAGAAAGTCCCGGAGGCGCCGCAGTCCTCGGCCAGCTGCCAGCTGCCGCCGTCATCGGCGCACAACATGGCGTTGTCGCCCTCGCACCGGCGGGTCCCTGCATGACACACGTAGCAGGTGCCCCCTGCGCAGACCGGGGTGAGAGCGGGGCAGTCCGAGTCCGTCCCACAGTCGGAAGGGACGCCGATGTCGCCCGGAGCGGCGGCGTCGCCTTGACTGGCGGCGTCGCTTGGAGCGGCGGCGTCCTCGCCGGACGACACGGAGCTGTCCGCTTCCGTCGACGTCCCGGAGTCTTCAGTCCCGGCGCCGGGCTGCGCGTCAGAGTCTGATGCCGGCCCTGCCACGTCTTCCCCGGGTTCGCCCACGGTCCACGGTCCGCAGTCGCACGGCGCGAAGCCGCTGCCATCCGTCAGGCAACGCTGTCCGCCCGCCGCGCCGCCGGCGCACGTGCAGGCCGCCTCGGCCCCGGGAACGCAGGCTTGATCTGCGGCGCGCCGCCCACTCGGGTCCGCCCCGCAAGCGACCAGCGCCAGAGTGATCGTAACGAGATTGAAGGATCTCACGTCGCGCCCCCCGCGGCCGGCAGGCCGCTCGCGTGCTCGAGCGTCAGCAGCGGGTTGGGGCTGCGAACGACGAGGCGACGGTAGCCGGCGGTCAGTGGCCTGTCGAGCCAGTGGACCGGGGTACCCCGGGGACCAGGGCAAGGGCTGAGTCGGCTGGCAATCCCGAGTGTGATCGCTAGAGTCGACGGAGCTGGGGGCCGTCGTATGCGTGAAAGTCCAGACCATCCGCTCGCCCGAGTCGCGGCAGGTGCGCTCCGCGCGCTCACGGCCGCCACTGCGTTCCTGCCGGGCTGTGGCCTGTTCACGGGCCACCCGCCCCCGCCGCCCGTCTTCGACCCGCCGACCACCTCGAAGGTCTACGCCAACGCCGCGTCCCCCGAGGACAAGAAGTGCTACCAGTCCGGCGCTTGCGACACCTTCAAGCTCGGCTGGGCTCCCAAGACGTCGGTTCGGATCCACCTGGACACCCCCGAGCACACCGCGTGGATGACCGTGCGCTGCCCCGGCTCCAGCGAGGTGAGGGTCGAGACGAAGCGGGGCGAGCCCACCGCCAAGGTCGAGCTCATCCGTACGGATAAGCCGGGCCTCTGCCACATCCTCGTCGCGGCCCGCGGATACGAAGACGGAGGCGACTACACGCTGGCCGTGGGGCCCCCTCCGAGCGAAGAGGGCGAGCTCCCACGGCCTCCGATTCCGGATGAGGCCCGCCTCGCGAAGGTCCTGGCCCAGCGCGCCGCCGAGCCCGGCTTCTCGATGTCCGCCAAGGACCGTGATCGCAACCTCAAGGACGAGCTGAAGCGCTACGATCGCGTCGGGGGGCGATCGCCACACGCCTCGAGGCCTTCGCCCCGGTCACGTTCAGCGGCGAGCGCGGCTACTGCTACTTCGCCTCCTGGCAGCTCGGCAGCGGCGCCGCGTGGTCAGACCTCGCGCAGCGCGGTCTGACGTTCGACGTCCAAGGCGCCGATGGTAAGGGTCACATGGCTCCGAAGGTCTTCGGCACCGCTGGGTTTGCCGGCAGCATCTGTCCCAAGACCGCGGGGTCTTTCGTCTTCTCCCCGAGCGCGGTGCAGGGCCCCCGAAGGCTGCGGGCCCGGGTCGGTCAAGGCCCGATCGTCTTTCAGCTCCACCGGCTGGCGATCTGGCCCGGCGCCAAGACCGCCGCCACGCTCAAGGCCCAACTGGCGGAGCGCACCCGCGGTACCACTGTGGTCCTGAAACGCACCATCCCTCTCGATATGCCCCTCGCGATGGACATCCCGCTCGCCAGCGGCCGATGCACGGTCGTCACCCTGAAGCTCGACGGCCAGAGCGCGTGGACAGCCCCGGCGTTCGAGCGCGGCATCTCGTTCAACTACTCGCTCCCCGGCACCGACCTGAGCGCCGGCCCTGGCCTCATCGGTTCCGGCGCTATCTCTGACCTGGGCTGCCCGGGCGTCACCGCGCGCGTCCCCATGGAGATCACCGCGCTGGGCGGCGGCGGGCCGCTGGGAACCGGCACGGCTACGTTGGAGGTCCGCGCCCGCGCCGCCAAGGCCGGCGAGGTCGCCCGTGAGCGGCGCATGGTCCGGGAGTCCGCAGAAGAGACCGGGCGCAACATCGATCAGCAGAAGCGCGACCACTGCGCGAAGTGCCGGCGCGAGTCCGGAGGCGATCCCGACGCGTTCGACCGCTGCGTCCGCCAGTGGTACCGCTCAGGGGAGTGCGACTGAGGCAGACCCAGGCCACCGCCGGGTCGCCTGCGCCGCGGGCTCGGATCCCGGTCGACCGAGCTCCCTTCGTGCCGCGCCGGCATCCGTCGGCTCTCGCTGCGCCTAGAATGCTGTACGTGTGTTCAGTTGCCCGCTAGGCTCCGCGCCCATGGACCTCACACCTCGCCTCTACGCCGCGCTCGGGATCTCCCAGACGGCAGACCTCTCCACCATTCGCGCTGCCTACAAGCGCCTCGCTTTCGACAACCACCCCGATCGGAACCCCCAGGACCTGAGCGCGCGGGAGCGCTTCGTGGTGGTCTCCGAAGCGCACGAGGTGCTGACCCACCCGGAGCGCCGGCGTGACTACGACGCCTTCGGAGAAGCCTCGCTCGCCAAGGGGTTTCGGACGCCGGACCCCAGAGCAGGGCCGCTCGACCTGCACGTGCAGATGGCCCTCGACCCTGCCGTGGCGGTCCGGGGCGGCACCGTGCGGCTCACCGTGAAGCGGAGGCGGCCATGTACGAGCTGCGCGGGGCGGGTGCCGAGGAGCTGCGGGCGCTGCGCTGGTACCGGCCGAGTCGTTGGCGCCCAGCCCGCGCCTTGCCGTGACTGTAAGCGGGCGCGCGGCGGTGGGTTTGGAGGTCGCCGGCTGGCGTCGAGCGCCCGAGCCGCCACGCAGGCGCCGTGCGCGACCTGCCAGGGTCGTGGCGTCGTCCGCGTCTCCCGCGAGGTCCGCTGTGCGCCGTGCCGCGGCGCCGGCGCGCTCGCCTGCGGCGTGTGCCGGGGCGAGAAGGAAGCTACCGCCTCGGTGGTGGTCGCGTTGACGTTCCCCGCCGGGGTCACCGATGGTGCGTCTCTCCACTTCGAAGGCAAGGGCCACACGGGACCCGACGGGGAGGTGGGAGCCCTGCGAGTGGACGTACGGCTCGACCGTGCATCGGTCGGTGTTGAAGCGGTGCGCGGGCCGGCGCGGCCGCCAAATGGTCGTCCGAGCTTCACCCGGGTCACGGGTTGACAGGCGCAGTTACCAGATGCGCTCCACCCCATACTCGTCGAAGAGGCGCTCGTTGCTGACGAGACCGAGCCCGCGTCGAAGCGCCTGGGCGATGAGCATCCGGTCGAATGGATCAGCGTGGTCACCGGTCAATGCGCCCGACCGCTGCGCGTCCTCCACCGAGATGTCGAGTGGCGAAAACCGCTGACTGCGAATCGCCACGAGGACATCGGCGGCGACGGCTGTGGCTCCTGGGAGCTTTCCTTTTCTCGCCTTCGCCGTGATCTCCCAGGCAGACGCAGCACTGACGAAGACCTGTGTAGCCGGCTCCGCAATCGCCACCCGAGCCCGGAGTGAGAGCTGTGGGTCACCATCCAGCCACCAAAGGAAGGCATGCGTGTCCAGCAGAAGGCTCACTCCGGCGTCTCCCCGTTCCACGCGTGAAGTTCGGCCTCGCTCAGGGGCTCGAAAAAGGAATCGGTGACAGTCGCACGCCCCCGCCAGGCGCCAAAGACGCGCTCTGGCTGCGCCTCCTCCACTGGCACGAGCCGAACGGCCGGCACGTTGTCGCGAGCGATAACGATGTTCTCTCCGGCGAGAGCTCGTTCAATGAGCTTGGAGAGGTGGGTCTTGGCAGCATGGACGTTGATGAGGCTCATGACTAACAGTATTAGCTAATGAGTTCGCACTCCGCAACCAGAGACTGCCGGCTGAGGACGGAACCCCGAGGGTCAATCGTTGACGGGTGGCGCCCGCGCCAGGGAAGCTGAGTACCCGAACGTTCCCGCGATGTTGGCCGCGCTATCCAGCATCGGGAGGAAGGTGCCAGGAATCGGGAAGGTCCCGGACCCCTCGAGCGTGGTGGTCCTGCCCATCGGGCGATCCGGGACAATCGGGACCAGCCACACGGCGCCGTTCTGGCGTACGCGATCGTAGCCGCACGTGCACGCGGTCTCGACCTCGACGTTCATGAGGTGGTCGTAGTCGTACGGAGTGAAGTTGGTCTTCAGCGTCACGCGGGTGCGGCCGGCTTCCACGACGTCGACGATGGTCACCCGGATGATGGACCCTACGCGCAGCGCCGTTTCCTTTGTTGACTTGCCGCCGCCCTGACCGCCCTCTAGGGTCCGCGCGATGACGACCCGCCTGCCCATAGCGAAGTCCGCCGCCGACGCGCCACATCGCGTCGCGACGATTCGCTCGAGCGGCCTCACCCTCCGCGTTACGCCCACGGGTCAGCTCCACCTCGACGAGTCTGAGACCGACGACGACGCGCTCCCGCCAGAGCGTCACCACCGCATCACGCTGGTCTTCCAACCCGGCGTCGCGGCCGGCCTCCTGGGGCTCGCCCTCGACCACGCCGACACGCCGCTGCCTCCTTCGCTCGCGTGGGGCCGTGACGTGGCCGCGGCCTGTCTTCAAGGGCTCGTGGCTCGAGCTGGCGACGAAGGACGTCTCCCTCCGCCCGACAGTGGCCCCGTCGAACGGCTCGAAGCCCTGGCGGCCCGCGTTCCGCCCTGTCGCGGCGCCGAGTACGTCGACTCGGACGTCATCGCCGCCGTGTGGACCGAGGTCGACGCCGCAGTACGGAGCGCAGTCGGCGATCACGGCGACTTCGGCGCGTGGCTCGCCGCACGCCACGCCGCGCGCCACCTCGTGGGCCGCGTCCACCTTCACCTCGCGGAGAGACGCGGCGATCCCGAGACCCCCTTCGCCTTCCTCGCTACCTACTCGGTGCGCCTCGACTGCAGCGCGAACGCGCAACACCGGCCGCTCGGCAAGGCCCTCCGCGAATACTCCGACGCAGGCGACCGCGATGGCCTCCTCGCCCTCCTCCTCCCCGTGCAGCGCGCCGCTGAGCGCTGCGTCTGGCTGAGGGCGCTCGTGGACTCCGGCGAGCTGTTTCAGCCAATACGCTGGACCGCCGACGAAGCGCTGGCGCTGCTCCGAGACGTACCTGTGCTCGAAGCGAGCGGCGTCGTGGTCAAGATGCCCGCCGCGTGGGGTGGACGACGCCCGTCGCGCCCCCGCGTGGCCGCCAAAGTCGGCAGCACCGAGCCGTCGCTCCTCGGCTTCGACGCGCTCCTCGACTTCGAGGTCGGGCTCTCGATCGACGGCGAGCCGCTCACCCCCGAAGAGCGCCAGTCGCTCCTGGACGGCAGCGATGGGCTGCGGCTGCTGCGCGGGCAATGGGTCGAGGTCCAGCGCGATCGACTTCAGGCCGCGCTGACCCGCTTCGAAGCCGCCCGCGCTGCGGCGCTGAACGGCGGGATCTCCTTCCTCGACGCGATGAAGCTCCTCAGCGACGCCGGTGCGTCCGAGGGCGACGCCGACCTCGATGCGCCATCGGACGAGGCCCGCTGGAGCGACGTCTACGCCGGACCGTGGCTGAAGGCGACGCTCGCCGCGCTCCGCGATCCGCAGGGTCGCCGCGTGCCGCCCGATCCCGGCGACGGCCTGAAGGCGACACTGCGCCCCTACCAGCAGGTCGGGCTCGCATGGCTACACCTCCTCTGGCGCCTGAAGCTCGGCGGTTGCCTCGCTGACGACATGGGCCTCGGGAAGACCATCCAAGTCCTCGCGCTCCTGCTCGTCATGCGTCGCGAGGGCGTTCAGCGCCCGTCCCTGCTCGTCGTCCCGGCGTCGCTGATCGGGAACTGGGTGCAGGAGGCCGCCCGCTTCGCGCCGTCATTGCGCCTCCGGGTCCTGCACGGCTCGGCGGCCCCGACGAGCACCGCCAAGATCTCGAGCGACGCCTTCTCCGGCGGGGACCTGGTCATCACGAGCTACGGCACGGTCCACCGCACGACCGGCCTCGATGACATCCCATGGGAAGCCGTCATCCTCGATGAAGCGCAGACCGTGAAGAACGCCGCCACGCGCCAATCCAAGGCGGTCAAGGCGCTGCAAGCGTCATGGCGGCTCGCGTTGACCGGCACGCCGGTCGAGAACCGCCTCGCCGACCTGTGGTCGCTCTTCGAGTTCACGAGCCCTGGCCTCCTTGGAAGCGCCAAGGCCTTCGGCACCTGGACCAAAGCGCTCGCTGGCTCGCCGAAGGGCTTCGGGCCACTCCGAAACCTGGTGCGACCCTACGTCCTGCGCCGCATGAAGACCGACAAGTCGATCATCTCGGACCTCCCGGACAAGACCGAGGTGAACGCCTGGTGCGGCCTCAGCCCGGTGCAGGCCGCGCTCTACGAAGACGCCACGCGAGAGCTGGCAGAGAAGCTGGTCACGCTCGACGGCATCGCGCGACGCGGCCTCATCCTCAGTTTCCTCATGCGTTTCAAGCAGATCTGCAACCACCCCTCGCACTGGACGGGCGACGGCGTGTGGCGACCGGACGACAGCGGCAAGCTGCTGCGCCTCGGCGAGCTCGCAGAGACCATCGCGGAGAAGCAGGAGAAGGTGCTCGTCTTCACCCAGTTCCGAGAGACCATCGAGCCGCTGGCAGCTTACCTCGGCGGAGTCTTCGGCCGCCCCGGCCTCATCCTGCACGGCGGCACCCCGGTGAAGCAGCGCCAGCAGCTCGTAGCGCGCTTCGAGCAGGACGAAGACCTGCCCTTCTTCGTCCTCTCGCTCAAAGCCGGCGGGACCGGGCTCACGCTCACCTCGGCGTCGCACGTCGTCCACTTCGACCGCTGGTGGAACCCGGCCGTCGAGACCCAGGCGACCGACCGGGCGTACCGCATCGGCCAGAAGCGCAACGTGCTCGTCCACAAGCTCGTCTGCCGCGGCACGCTCGAGGAGAAGATCGACGCGCTCATCGAGTCGAAGCAGGGGCTTGCGCGGAGCCTCGTGAGCGGCGATACCGAGCTCGACTTGGCGAGCATGTCCACGGACGACCTGATGAAGCTGGTCCGTCTCGACTTCAACTCCGCACGAGGCGAACTTTGACGCGATACAGCACCTACGGCGGCTACCAACCCTACGTCCGGGTCGCTGACCGCCGCGCGAAGGCCGCCCGGGAGCTGGCCGCCCGCAGGTCCAAGGGAAACCCGGCCGAGCCCGTCGTCATCGAGGGCCGCACCATCACCCACACCTTCTGGGGCAAGTCGTGGTGCGAGAACCTGGAACGCTACAGCGACTTCGCGAACCGGCGGCCGCGCGGCCGGACCTACGGCCGAAACGGCTCGGTCATCGACCTGGCCGTCTCGAAAGGCAAGGTCGAGGCCTCCGTCATGGGCTCTCGGCTCTACCAGGTCACCGTCGCCGTCGCGCCCGTGCCGCCCGAGCAATGGGCCGTGCTGCGGCGCGACTGTGCTGGCACCGTCGACTCGCTGGTCGAGCTCCTCGCCGGCCGCCTCTCGACCGCCGTGATGACGCGCCTCTGCGAGCGCACGACCGGCCTCTTCCCGCAGCCCACCGAGCTCTCGCTACGGTGTTCCTGCCCCGACTACGCCAGCATGTGCAAACACGTCGCGGCGACCCTCTACGGGATCGGCGCCCGCTTCGACACGCGCCCCGAGCTCCTCTTCGATCTCCGCAACGTGAGCCCAGCGGACCTCATCACCGGCGTCTCGGGCGCCGGTGTCCTCGGGAAGACGGCGCCATCGGCGCGTGCGCTCGATGACGACGACGATCTCAGTGCCATGTTCGGGATCGACCTCGACGACGCGCCGGCGGCGCCCATCAAGGCCGGCGCACCGAAACCCAGCCCCGTCGCCGCGCCGGTGAAGCCCCCGACGCGAGAGGCCAAGTCCAAACCCCCACCCAAGTCCGAACCCGCACCCAAGGCCACACTCGCGCCCGAGCCCAAACGGGCCCCGGCGCCGGCCCGTGCCCCGGAGCCAGGCGTGCCCGAGACCATCACGAGCCAGGGCCTCCTCGACATCGGCATCCCGCGCAGCACGTTCCAGAACTGGATCAGCAAAGGCAAGCTCCCGAAGACCGACGTGCGCGGCGTCTATCGAATGACTCCGGCCGCTTGGGACGCGATTGGGCGTTTCCTCGGATGTTGAAGGCGCAACGTCCTCGCATCACCGCGCTGGCTCTGGGGCTCATCGCGGCGAGCATCACCCTCTTCTGCACGCCCCGCCCGAGGTCGAAGACACGCGGCTCGTCCTGCCGAACCGCCCTTGCGCCGCGACGGTGCAGTCGAGCCTGAACGGCGTCTCCATCCTGGTCACAGCGCCGGTCTGCGAGTTCACGCTCGCCGAAGCGCGGGCCGGCGTCTCGATCCCGTACGAGGTCCACGTCACGGAGGCAATCGAGGTCAACCCGCCCCCGAAGAGGCAGTGGGTCAACTGACCCACTACGCCCCGAGACGCGGGTGGCTGCCGTCAGCCGAACGCGGCAGGGCTCATCGTCTTCGAACGCCTCGAAGGCAAGGAACTCATCCACGACGAGTTCGACACCGACCGCTGCGCCGATGGCGCGTCTCTCCACTTCGAAGGCAAGCGCCACACGGGGCCCGACGGCGGGGTGGGAGCCCTGTGAGTGGACGTACGGCTCGACCGTGCATCGGTCAGTGTTGAAGCGGTGCGCGGGCCGGCGCGGCCGGTGCGGAGTCGACCCGTGCGCCGCGCTGGCTGACCCGTGGCATCGCAGCAACGACCGACGCGCCCGCCCTCGCCGCTAGCCCACGCCGAGGAGACGCAGCATCCACGGTGCCAGCGCCGCGATCGCCCGCCGCGCCGGTAACGGGTCGCGGTCGCGCGCCCAGCGCACCACCACGTGGAGCACCGACTGCGCGCGCTCGGTCGGCGTCCCGGTAACCCCGAACACCGTGGGCCCCTCTACGGCCACGCCCCGCGGGATCGGCAACACGTTGCGGTGTAGCGCCACCGGCAAGAGCCACAGCTCGGCGGGGCCGTCAGTGGCCGGGCAGGCCTCCTCCACGTCCGCCAGCGCCACCTCGAGTGCCTCCAAGGGGTGGCCGTCGATTGGGACCGACAACGGGGCCAGAGTGAGAGCGGCGGACCAGGCGTCACGCGCCTCGTCGCCGTCCCCATACGCCCACGCGAGCTCCGCCAGCGCCCGCCAGTCGTCAGCGTCTCTGGCCTGCCGCCGCGCCCACGCGAACGCCTCCGCGCGGTTCCCTGCCCGGGCCAACAGCGATGGGACGGTGGCGCCGCGGCGCTCCGACACCTCCAGCACCTCCAGCGAGCGCGCTGCCTCCCGGGCCAAGGCGGCTTCGAGCCCGGGGAGAACGCCAAGGCTCGGGTCGTGTAGGGCGCCCAGAAGATAGTCTAGCCACGCATATTGCCCCCGCCCGGGCTTCGTGGCCGCGAGCCGCTCCAGCAGCTCGGCCAGCGGCCACGCCGGGCCGGCCGCCCGAGCGGCAGCCAGCGCGGGGCCAAAGTCCAGCGCGAGAGCCCGGGTCTCGGCCTCCTGCCGCCACTGCACGCGCGGCTCGAAGAGCGACAGCTGTTCGTCGGGCGGTGCGGCCGCGCGTGTGGAGGCCGTCCGTGGGCTCACGCGAGTCGAACGGAGTAGATCGGCGGGAGGTTGTTGGCCACGGTGGACCAGTGGTCCCCGCCGTCGTCGCTGACGTAGAGGTTGCCCGTAGTGGAACCGAACGCGACCACGCCGCCCTGCTGAGCGAGCGCGTGGCGGTAGACAACGTCGTACACACAGCCCTGCGGGAGCCCGTCACGGAGCTGAGTCCAGGTCGAGCCGCCATCGCGGGTTCGGGCGACGAAGAGCCCGCCATCCAGCGCCATACGCTGGTTGTCGCCACGCGCGGGGACCAGCCAGGCGGTCCGCCCGTCCGAGTCGTGGGCGGCCACGGGGAAGCCGAAGTGAACCCCTGCGTCTGGCTGGCTGACCAGCGTCCAGGAGGCCCCCCGGTCGCGGCTGTAGAAGACGCCCGCGTGGTTCTGCTGCCAGAGGTGATCGGGGTCGCCCACGCACTGCTCGATGAAGTGGGTGTCGTGCCCCCACTCAGCCTCGGGCTCGGGGGTGTGATCCATTGCCATCCCCTTGTTACGGCTGTGCCACGAGGCGCCGCCATCGAGGCTCTCGATCACACCCGCCGTGGACACCGCGACCATCAGGTGCTGCGGGTTACGCGGATCGACCACGATCGAGTGGATCCCGGGAGCGAAGTCGCCGCCCTCGGACGCCGGCGTACCGAACCACTTCGTCTCCCCTGTGCCCTCACTGGCGAAGAGATCGCCGCCCCGTGACTCGTGATTCCACAACGGCAGGTTCAGCTGGAACGAGGCTCCGCCGTCGCGGCTGACGAAGAGACCGCCGGGGATCGTGCCCACGTAGACCGCGCCACCCGGACCGAAGCCGATGACCCACAGCTTCTGCAGCGTGGCGGCCTTGGTGGAGATCTTCCACCCGACGCCGTGCTCGCTCGAGGCGTCCTCGTACATGTCCTGCGCGATGAAGCGTGCGCCTTCGGGGAAGCAGATCTGTGCTGGCGCGTCGGCCCAAGTGGCCCCTCCGTCGTCAGAAACTGAGAGCTTGGCCCCCCAGTGACCATGCCCGAGCAGAGCCCAGTACCGACCCGTGTACGGGTCCCGGGCCACGAAGTTCACCGACGTGCCGGCGTGGCCCACGAGGCGGGGCTGCCACCCCGTTGCAGTCTTCTCCACGAAGAAGGTGCCCTTGCGCGTGGCCACGAGGATTTGTGCGGCAGCGGGAATCCCCGCTGAACTGTGCGAAGCCATCATCAACCCCCACTCAGGGCTTGGAGTATGTGTACGTCAGCGTCCGCGCCCACCGGATCTGTGAGCGCGCGCCGGTCCTTGACCATCTGCTTGTCGATGAAGAGGTTCACGTGGGTCCGCAGGCGCCCGCGCTCGTCGCACACGTAGAGACCGATCCCGGGCGCGACGGCGTCGAGGCCGTCCACGATCTCCCGAGCCGTGTTGCCGTTGACCACGAGCTCCCGACCCTCGAGCTGCGGGAAGAACACGAAGAGGTGTCGTGTGAGATGGAGCCGTGCCATGCCCGCCTGAGATCGCACAGCGCGGGTGTAGGTGCAAGGCAAGCGCTGGCCCCACTGGCCCCACAACCTCGGGTCCGCCCGCCCCCTAGAGGTCGTGCTTACAGGCCCCCCAGCCGGGGTGGCCCAGCTCGGTGCACGTCGTATTGGCCGGGCAAGCCTTCACGAAGAGCTCGCAGTACGTGGTGCACTTCCCGAAGTGACAGCCATAGGGCAGGTCGCACTGGAGGTTGGTGTCGCAGGGCTCTCCGAATACGCGCGTCGCGCCGGTCTGGCACGCCAGGCTCTTCGTGCTCGGCTCGAAGCGGCAGTAGGTGAGCGCGGGCTCGAAGGGGCATCCGGAGGGCTGCCCCGGAGCGGTGCACTCGTCCGCGGCGGGCGCGATGTCGGCAGGCGGCGCGGAACCGTCTATGGGGGGGGCCGCGGTGTCCTGATGAGGCTCTGCTGCGACGTCCGTTGGGGCGCCGACATCGCTTGGCGGTGTGGGAGCGTCGGTTCCGGCGGTGGCGTCAGTCCCGGGTGCGGCATCGGTGGGTGAGCTCGTCGCGTCGGCGACCCCGTCCACCGGGGTGGGTGGCGCCAACGGCGGTAGACAGACGCCCCCGCGACACTCGAGTCCGGGGTCACAGAGGACCACCGTGTTGCACGCCTTGTACTTGTTCGGGGCCTCGACGACCTCGGCTTCCGTGCCGGCGCAGCCGACGAGCACGAGGAGGGCGCCGAGGCGCTGCGCGCCCCTCACGTGGCTCGGCTCGCCATACGCTCCAGGAACCGGACCACGCGCTCGGGCTGCTCGATGTTGGGCATGTGGCCGCATCGGGGGATCTCGTCCACGGTGACGTGCGGCAGCCGGCGCGCGGCCTCTCTGAGGAGGCGCGCAGGCACGAGGCGGTCCTTCTCACCGAAGACCACCCCGATGGGACGCGAGATCTGCGACAGCAAGGCGCCGAAGTCGCGCTCGAGCAGGTCTTCACGCATCTCGGCCATGAGGGCACCCACGCTCTCGAGCACCGCCGCCTGCTCATGGGGCGCCGCGGAGGTCTCGAGCATGTGGATGAAGTCGCGCGTGTGGCGATTTTTCTCGTAGAAGACGTTGCCCAGGATCCCGTGCTTCCACACGACGGGTAGGAGGCGGGTGAGGAGGCGGCGCCGCAGCAGCGCCCGGCCCCCAAGCCGAGCCCACGCGGGGAGGCGTGCCATCCCTGCGGGGTTTACGAGCGCTGCGGCCGCCAGGCGGTCGGGGTGGCGGAGCGCGAAGCGCAGGGCGACCATGCCGCCCATGGAGTGGCCCACCAACAAGGCGCGCTCTTCACCCATGAGGTCGAGGAAGGACGCCAGGTGGCCCACGTACGCGTCGATCGAGTGCGCCCAGGGCGCCCGCGCCGAGGCGCCGTTGCCTGGGAGATCCACGGCGAGCACGCGGTGTCGCTCGACGAAGCGCGGCGCCACGTGCACCCAGTGCGCGGCGTTCCCAGCCAGCCCGTGCACGAAGAGGATCGGCGGTCCCCGGTGCGACCCACCGGAGTCTGCGAAGGCCGTGCGCACCCCGTTGATGTGGGCCGTGTATTGCGGGATCGGGAATCGCGGGTCACGCGCCGGCCCACGCGCCTCCGCTTCGGCCATGGGCTGGACCGCTGCGTGCGAGGTGAAGGGGGTGATTCGGCGGGCGGGTCGAGCGCTCATTGGGGGAAGCATAGGCTACGCGCTCGTCACCGCTCAAGTTTCGCCGATCCTCCGGTGCGCAACTGCGCCTCGTAGCGGGCCCGCGCCTCGCTCCCGTCACGCAGCGCCACCTGCGCGACCGGGACGCCGTCCACCACCACGACGTCAAGCACCAGGTACCCCTCGAGGACGCGCGCCCCGGGCGAGGTGCCGTTCCGCAGGATCACATCGGGTCTATGCGTTGCCCGATGGGCGGGCGGTCCCGCCGGCCTCTGAAGCACCACGCTCACCATATGCGGTGGAACGCCGTCCAGCCGAAGCGTGGTGTCTTTGGTGACGAGGTGCTCCACCTGCTCCGCCGTGCGGCGCGCGCCGGCAGCGAGGAGCCCGACGGGGGCGATGTCGCTGGCGTCGGCCCCGGCGACGCCCCCGAGGATCTCCGACCGGTATTCCGTGGGGAACGGGGCCGCCGCGACGACTTGTGAAACTACCCAGCCCGCCGCCGTGACCAGCCCGGTCACTCGCCAGACCCGGGGAATCGCCAGCGTCCAGATGACGTGGCCTCCCAGGATCGCCAGCGGGGGCAGGGCAGGGAGGAGGTGTCGGGCGCCGTCGGCTTCTACGTCGGAGAGCGCGGCCACGAAGGGAACGGACGCCCAGAGCGCGAGCGTCGCTCCCACCGGGAAGCTGCCGGTGCAGCTTGGGCGCCGAGCCAGGCCGAGGCCCATGGCCACAAGCCAGAGCGCTGGCGTGGTGAAGAACAGCTGCACGGGGAGATAGGCGAGGGGGAGGGGTCCGGTGCTGCCGAGGAAGCGCTCGGTGACGGCGTATTGCCACTGGCCGAGCGCTGCGAGCAGCTGTCCGAAGGGGCTGCGCCACAGCCAAGGCCACAGGATGAACGCCACAAGCACGGCCACCACCGGCGCCCCGAGGAGACCGAGCGGTAGGCGTGTGGTGCCGTCGCGCCGGTGCTCGCTCACGGCGCGCGCAAGGTGCATCGCGGCGCCGAACGCCAGGACCAGGGCGCCGGAGAGTCGCGTCGCCATGGCAAGCCCGGCCCAGACGCCGGCGCCGAGCAACGCCCGATTGGGGCGCGGGGCCTCGAAGGCGTCGATGACTCGGATGATGGCCAGCGTCAGGGTGAGGAGGGCCGGCGCGTCCAGCGTGGCCGTGGTTCCGAAGCCGAGGAGGGCAGGGCAGGTGCTGAGGATCACGGCGCCGGCGGCGGCCCGGGGCGCGTCGAGTCGCCGTGCGGCGAAGGACGCGACCACGCCCACCGTGGCGGCGGTGCAGCACGCGGCGCCGAGGCGCATGACGACGAGGGCGCCCGAACCGGTGAGGTAGGTGAGCGCGCCGTAGAACCAGTATCCCAGTGGGGGATTGCGGGCGCCGAGCCCCCAGTAGCCGCTGTGGAGGATCCCGTGGATGGCGTTACCGAAGGCTGCGCGGGAGGCGATGGCCACGGCCGCCTCGTCGCGGGACTCCTCGGCGAAGAGCGCGAGCGGGACCAGGACCAGGAGCGCGCCGGCGGCCGCGAGGAGGCCGAGGCGCGCGGAACGCCCCGGGCGACCCAGCGCCACCAGGAGCGCCGTAGCGAAGCACACGGCGGCGCTGAGGCCGAGGTTGAGGGGCGCCGAGTCGCTCACCGGGGTCGGCGTGAGGAACACAGGCGACAGGGTGACCAGGTACTCGGTGGCCGGGGGCGCCCACGAGACCATGAGATCGGACGTGCCGTTCCGATGCAGGAGGCGCAGCTCGATCGGGTGGAGCCCCTGGCGCAGGAACACGGCCCCCGTGACCGGCGGGCGCCCGGCGTTGTGGGTGACGACCGCGGCGCCGCCAACGGTGAGCCACACGGCGTCTGCGGAGTCGATCCCGAAGGCGTAGTCGCCCTGTCGCGGCGCGTACAGATAGCCCGTGTAGGTGAGGGACGACTGGGGAGGCAGCGTCCAGCGATGCCGGTTGAGGTCGGGGCCGAAGTCGACGTGACCGGAGTGCTCCTGGGAGACCGGGTCCCCGGACCAGTCAGGGGTGGCGTAGACGGTGCGGACCAATCCCCGGGGAGCGAGGTGGCTCGAGGCCAGCACCACGAAGACGGACCCGAGCGCCAGCGTGCCCGCGATGAGCGCGCGTCGGCTCCATAGCCACACCGGCGGCGTCACCGGGGCGCCCCGAGCTGGGTCGCCAGCGCGAGGGCGTCGCTCCAGCCGGGATATCGCTCGAGGAGCGCCGACACGACTCCGCGCGCCGCGCTGGGGTGGTCCGCCGCCAGCTCGAAGCGCGCGAGGCGCAGCGCGGCGTCGGCGTTTCCCGGCTCCAGCGCGAGGGCGCGCTCCAGACCCTGCCGGTCGCCCGAGGCGGCCGCTCGCTCGCTGGCTACGAGGAGCAGCGGTGAGACGAGGCGGGCCCGGACGCCGGGGTAGTGGGCGGCAAGCGACTCCTCCACCGCCCGTCCAAGCGGTGAGCGCGCCGCTGCGTCCGCCTCCAGCAACAGCTCCGCCGCCACGCGGTTTCTGCCAGCGCGCCAGTGGAAGATGGCGTGGTTCACCACCGTCACGACGTGTTCGTCGCCGTCGAGGAGCGGCGCCAGGCGGAGGCGTGCGTCAGGGTGGCCCGCGTTGGCTTCGAGCGCGAGGAGCTGTCCCTCGGCCAGCGTCACCTCGGGCGCCTCATCTCCGCCTTCGTCGATGCAGAGCTCATAGGCGGCGTGTGCGCTTTCCAACGCGCCGGCTGCCTCGTAGAGGACGCCGGCCCCCAGAAGGTCGAGGTCGTCCGGACGCACCGCCTCACCTCGCGCCAGGCGCATGAGCAGCGTGTGGACGTGGGAGGGCAGCGCCATCCGCCGGACCCTACCACACGGACCCTTGCCACGGAGTCGTCGCTGCGGCCACACTCCCGGCTCCCGGACCGACGAGGTTGCCCGTGCTCGAGGTGCTGTGTTTCGGTGAGGCCCTTGTCGACTTCTTCCCCGACGGGATTGGTCCCCTGGCCGCGGCGCGGGCCTTCGTGCCGCACGTGGGCGGAGCCCCGGCCAACGTCGCGATCGGGCTCGCGCGGCAGGGGGTGGACGTCGGCTTTCTCGGCGTGGTCGGACAAGACGGCTTCGGGGCGTTTCTGGAGAGCGGGCTCAGGGAAGCCGGCGTAAACGTGGCGGGGCTGGTGCGCACGCGCGAGGCGCAGACCGGCATCTGCTTCGTGACCCGCCTCGAGGGTGGTGAGCGCGGCTTCACGGGTTATGGCGCCCCCGCCGCAGAGACAGCCGTCCCAGCGGACGCCTTCCCGCTGGAGCTGGTCCGAGACACGCGCGTCCTCCACCTGGGCTCCAACCTGCTCATCAACCCCGAGGGCCATACGGCCACTTGGAGGGCGATCGCCGTGGCGCGCGAGGCAGGGGCTCGGGTGGCCTGCGACCCCAACCTACGCGCTCACCGTTGGGCCTCGCAAACGGCGATGCGGCGGGAGGCGATCGCGCTCCTCGCGGCGGTGGACGTGGTGAAGCTGTCGCTCGAGGAGGTCCTAGTGCTTGCCGGCGGGGCCGACGAACGGGCGCTGCCCTTTCGGGAGGACGCCGTGGTCTTCGTGACAGAAGGCGCCGGTGGCGCGCGCTGGTCCTATCGCGGCCTGACGGGCCGGATGGGCTCGCCCAACATCGAGGCGGTCGATACGACGGGGGCTGGGGACGCGTTCATGGCAGGGGCCCTGGCGGTGCTGTGCCGGGCCACCCAGCTCGACGCGGCGGTCCTCGAGCGTGCCGCCGCGCAGGGCTGCGCGCTCGGTGCCCGGGCGTGTACAGCCGTGGGGGCCACGGCCGCGTTCTCCTAGAAGGATCTTGGGTTCGAGTGGCGGGGGCTATCGGGCCTCGACCCCCGGGCGTTACGGGATGAAGCGCCAGAGCACAGGGCCCTTCGCGCTGCTGTTGACGCCGAAGATGAACAACCCGCCACCGGCGCTCCCCGTGACCACCTGGGGGACATCGCTGCCCTCGTCCGAGGGCAGGATGTACGTGCCCCAGTGGCTCAAGGTGCCGGGCTCGCCGCCTGCAGGCAGGACGTAGAGGCGATAGAGGCCCTTGCTGATGGAGCGCCCCACGAGGGCCACGGAGCCCCCAAAGGTGACCCCCGAGTACCAGTCGACGTCCGCGGCAAAGGTCGTGAGCGTCTTGCAGACGTCGAGTGAGCAGTGGCGCAGCAGGCCGCCGACTCCAAAGTGGTACGCATTTGTAGCGTCTACCTGCACGCTGCCACGGTAGTTGGCCCCCGAGCCGGGGATCGAGTTGCCGCCGCTGTACAAGAACGTGCCCTTCGGGTCGTGCAGCAGGTCGAGCGTGCCGGAGGTGGAGGCGCTCCCGAGCCAGCCGCCCGCGAGATACGTGCCGTAGGCGCAGAGCGTCCCGGCGCACTCCTCCGCCTCCGTGAACAGGGTGCTCCCGACGAAGTCGAGGAACTTCGCTGACGGCGAGGTCGGCAGCGTTGCCGGCGAGCAGCTCCAGTTGGAGCCGTCGGTGCCGCAGACGAACGCCGTGCCCGTGGGGACGCTGGGGTCGCGGCCGCCCACGAGGTACCAGCTTTCGGTCGAGAAGAGCGAGTAGGTCGTGGCGGTGGACACCGTGTGCATGTTGGACTTCGGTGTAGTGTCCGGCAGCTGATCCATGGCGCTGTGAAGGGTGGTGCCCGAGTAGTCGACCGCCGAGAGGTCATCGGTGATGAGACCCACGAGCGCGTCTTCCCCAACCACGACGGCGCCTGCGGCTCCGCGGAGCCTCCCGGAGGTGGTACCGAGGAGCTTGAAGGCCCCTGATCCGTCCGCCGTGTACACGCTTGCGCTCGCGGAGCCAGTCGTGCCGCAGCCGCTGGGTATTCCGAACTTGTACGTAGTCATGTTGTACGCGGCCACGGGCACGCCACGAAAGGTCGTGGCGCCCACGGCGGCCCACGCGGTCGGCGGACACAGGTTCGAGAGGCCAGGGTAGCTCTGGATCCCGCCCGCACACCGACCCGCTACGCAGAGATCGATGGTGGTGGTGCTGTTGTCGTCGTCGCATGCCGAGAGCTCGGGCAGGCTCGTGTAGCTGCACCCATTTGCGGTGCAGGCGTCAACGGTGCACGTGTTCTTGTCGTCGCAAAGCGCTGCGGAGGGCGTGAACGAGCACTGACCCGTCACGGGGTCGCACGTGTCAATCGTGCAGGCCAACCCGTCGTCACAGCTCAGCTGTACCGTGGACTTGCAGAGGGCTCCGCTGCACCGCTCTGCTGTGCAGAGGTTGTTGTCGGTGTCGCACTCCGCTTGGTCCGTCACGATGTACGCACACCCCTTCGTGGGTGAGCAGTCACCGACTGTGCACGGCTTCCCGTCGTCGCAAATAACCGGCGACCCCAAGCACTTGCCCAAACTGTCGCACCGGTCCGGCTCCGTGCAGAGGCTCCCGTCGTTGCATAACGTCCCGGTGGGCGCCACGGTGAACTTGCAGCCCGTGAGGGGGTCGCAGCCCGCGTTGACCTGACAGGTGGGCGCAGTGCACGTGACCGAAGTTCCCTTGCACGTCCCGGCAGCGCAGACCTGGCTTGTCACGCACTTCGTGTCCGCCGCGCAGCTCTTGCCCTCGTTCACGTTCACCGGGGCGCACTGTCCCGTGGCCGGCTGGCACACGTTGTCCTGGCAGACGTTGTTGCTCGCAAGGCATGTGACCGGCGTCCCAGTCTGACACTTCTTGGCGCCCTGGGCGTCTGCCACGCACTTCTCGATCCCCGTGCAGGGGTTGTTGTCGCTGCACTCGGCATCCGAGTTGCACTGGCAGATCGCCGCCCCGCCACCACACGCGCCGCCGGTACAGACCTCACCGGACGTACACGCGCTGCCGTCGTTGCAGGTGCTGCCGTTCGTGGCGTTGCTGATCTGGCAGCCGGTCGCCGGGTCGCAGCTAGATACGGTGCACGCGGTGCCAGCGGGGCAGACCGTGGTGGCGCCCGGGCTGCAAGTCTTGTTCGCGCAGACGTCGCCGGTGGTGCAGGCGTTGGAGTCCGTACACGGCCTCGTGTTGGCGTTATGGGTGCACGCGCTCGTCGGGTCGTTGGCGTTGAAGCCGGGTGGCGGCGCTCCGGGCGTGCACGTGTCGTCGGTGCATGGATTCGAGTCCTCGCAGTTGACCGCGGTGCCGCGACAGACCTTGTCCGCTTGGCAGACGTCGCCGCTCGTGCAGATGTTGCTGTCGCTGCATGCGCCCCCGGGGATCAGCGGGAAGGTGCAGATACCTTCGACGCAGCTGTCGGTGGTGCAGACGTTTCCGTCGCTGCAGACCTTGGCAGCGCCGGCGCAGCTCGAGGCGGCGCATGCGTCGTTGATCGTGCACGGATTGCCGTCGTTGCAGCTGGCCGTGTTCGGCATGTTGGTGCATGCGCCCTGAACGCAGGCGTCGTCGGTGCACGGGTTGTTGTCGCCGCACTCGAGCGAGGTGCCCACACACTCGCCGTCGGTGGCACGGCAGGAGTCGTCAGCTGTACAGGCGTCGGCGTCCGTGCACGCCGCGCCGGCCAGGATCGCTTGCTCGCAGGCGCCCGTGACCGGGTTGCATGACGTGACCCGGCAGGCCGTGTCGGCGGCCGTGCTGCACTCGATCACGGACTCCGGCGGGATCACGCAGGCCTTGCTGCCAGCCACCGCGAGGCACTTGACCACGCCGTTGCAGAGGTTTCCATCGTCCACGCAGTCGGTGTCCGTGGTGCAGGCGCAGTTGTTCGTGCCTGAGGCACACGACCCGGACGTGCAGGTGTCTCCCTCCGTGCAGACGTTGCCGTCGTCGCAAGGCGTCGCGTCAAGAGCGATGGCGGCGCATTCGCCGGTCGCCTTGTTGCAGAGATCGGCCGTGCACGCGTTCCCATCCGTACAAGACTTCGCGTTGGCCACGCAGTCGCCCAACGCGCAGGTGTCGCCGACGGTGCAGAGGTCACCATCGTCGCAGTTGCCGATGACCTTTGGGGTGGCCTGGCACTCCCCATCCGCGGCGCAGGTGCCGGTCCAGCAGCTGGGGAACGGCACGCCCTGCGGCGCGCAGGGCAGACCGGCGTCCAGGTTCACGACGTTACACGTCCCCCCGAGGCAGACGGCCACCTGGCAAGAGGTCTTCTCGACAGCGGCGCAGTCGGCGTTCACCTGGCAGTCGGGGCTCCCGTCCGTGGAGTCGGTGCTGTCGGCGGAGTCCGTCGTGTCGGTGCCGTCGGTGGTGTCGGTGGCGTCCGAGGTGCCGTCGGTGGCGTCCGAGGTGCCGTCGGTGGCGTCCGAGGTGCCGTCGGTGGCGTCCGCGGTGCCGTCGGTGGCGTCGGTGACGTCCGAGGTGCCGTCGGTGGCGTCGGTCGTATCCGACGTGCCATCGGTCGCGTCGGTGCCGTCGGTGGCGTCGGTGGCGTCGGTGACGTCCGAGGTGCCGTCGGTGCCGTCGGTGGCATCGGTGCCGTCGCTCGAGTCCGTGGCGTCACCCGCGTCGGGCGTGTTGTCGGTCGCATCGGCGCTGTCAGTCGCGTCGGCGCTTTCAGTAGCGTCGGTCTGTCCGTCGGTCGCGTCGGTCGCGTCGGTCTGTCCGTCGGTCGAGTCCGCGGCGCCCTCGCACTGCCCGGTGGTGCTGGAGCACGACTGGCCCGCAGGGCACGCCTTCGTGGTGAAGGCCCCGCCCGGACCGCACACCTGGCAAGTTCCGGCCACCGCCTGGCCCTCCGCGAGGCATTGGCCATTGAGGCTGCAGAAGCCGGCCGGGCAGGCGCTCGTGGAAGGCACCTTGATGTCGCCGCACGCTGCTGCTGCAAAGGCGAGCACGACGAAAACCCAACCACGAACGAACGAACGCTTCATCAACGACTCCTGCATTGGCCAGCACTCCGGGGCTCCCGTTGGCTCTCGTCATACCGGGCACCCGATGGGGCGACACTCGGTCCCCCAGGCCCCAATATTCCGCATTCCCGCGGCGCCGGGCGAACTTTATCGGTCGTAGCGCGTCGCGTCAGGTTCTCGCCTCGAAGTGCTGCCAGTCGTCCGGTCGCGCCAGCCCGACCGCCTCGAGGACTAGGTGTGCGGAGCGCGCTCCGACGCGTTCGAAGGTGTCCGCGAGGATCTCGAGGCGTTGTTCGTACGGCCGCTCTTCGAGGCCCCACACCCACGCGGCGAAGGAACCATGACCTGCGCGCAGCTGCGCCACCGTCCGAGCGTTCAGCACCACGGCGCGCAGCTTGGGCCGATTCCGCAAGAGCGCGGGATCTGCCGCCAGCACCTCGAGCTGAGCTTCGGTGAGCCTAGCGGCGGACTCGGGTTCGAAGTCGCCGAATGCGCGGCGAAGCCCCGTCCATCGCGCCGTGACCACGGCGGGCGCCAGGCCGGCTTGAAGTACGGTGCGGCTCAGGATCTCGAACAGGTGCGCGTCTGACATGGGTGGACCTCCTTCACCGGAGGCAACGCAGGGCGCGTGCCATTCGCGTGGCGTGTAGACACAAGAGCTTGTGCCGCTAGTGCCGTCCCATTGTGGGACGGTGCGTCCCATAATGGGACGGTCAGCCCAACACCGACCCCTTCTCGCCCGCGCTGAGTCGTGTAGTCTCCGCGCGTTTTGACAGCCCCCTCCTCCGCCCTCTTTGCACGCCTTCGCCACCTCGTCGTGGCGCAGCCCGGCGTTTTCGGCTTCGTCGCGGTCGTCGTGGCTTGGCTCGCGCTCCACGCTCCAGGACTCGGAGCGCACGGCCTCTGGGACCCATGGGAGATGGACCGGGCTTACGTCGCGAGGCGCATGATCGAGCCGCCGCGCGTCCTCGTGATCGAGCGAGGAGAAGACGGGCTCGGTCCGATCGCGCAACGAGTCAAGGCAGAGCCCGGCGTCGACGTGGTGGTGCCAGACGTCCACGACGCAGCGCGGCCCACGCCCGCGCGTCTACTCGACCGAGCGACCGAGCTGCTCGACCGCGAGGTGCACCACCTCGCGCTGCTGGACCTCGGCCCGCACGTGCGCGATCCGGGCTCCACCACTGAAGTGGAGGCCCTCGCGGGCTGGCTTGCGCGTGCGGCCGCGCGCAACCCCACGACCGAGTTCGTGCTGCTCGCGCCCACGCCCAAGCCGGGGGATCCCGTGCCAACCGTCGAGGCCTACGCCGAGCGCCTCGCCGCCACCTGGCGAGAGGTGCGGCTGGAGCTCGCGGCTCGCGAGCTCGACGGTGGGAATGTGGGGCGCACCGGGGGGTTCCGGACCGAGCTCACCCGCGTGCTCAAAGCGGCGCGGGAGCAGGGCTACGACGCGCTCGGCCGCGGCCAAGCCGCGGACGAGGGCATGCTGGAGCGCGGTCTCCGCCGAGCCGCCGAGGCGCGCGACCTCGCCCGCCGTCTCGCGCCGGGTGTCCCCGCTGCCGTTGCGGCCAACCTCGGTGACGCCGCAGCCTTCGCGTTGCCGGCCCGAGTGCTCGAGTGGCCCACCGCTGCCGGCCCGGAGGCCCAAGAAGCGGCGAACGCGTCGATCGAGACGGTGATGGTGCGCGTTCGAGGGACCTTGGGACGCCCCTGGCAGCGGGCCGAGCTCAAGCGTGACGGACAGACGGTCAGTGGTCCGCCGTTGGACGCGTGGCTGATGGCGCTGAGCTTCTCGCGCCTCGGGGTAAACGAGCTCGCGGCGCGGCTCCCCTTCTACCTGCTCGGACTCCTGGCTCTGATCGCGTTCTTCGCCAGCGCCCGAACTGCATTCGGGCCCGGCGTAGCCACCCTGGGCTCCCTGGTGCTCGCCACCACGCCGCTGTTCTATGCGGCTGCCCGGTCCACCGCAGGCGCTTTGTCCGCCACCGCCAGCCTCACCTTCGTCGCCGCGGGGCTCATGGGTGTGGCCGCGCGCGGCGGGCTCACCATCGGGGCAACGTGGCTCGTCGCCGTCGGGTCCGCCGGGTTGCTGTACTCGCAGGGCGTGGTCGGGCTGGGCGTGGCCGCGTTGTTGGCCGTGCTGGCGCCCTGGGTCGGAGGCGAGCGCCGAGTCACCGTGTGGCTGCCCGGGCTCATCCTGACGGGCCTCGTCGGTTGGCTCGTGTGGGAGGCCGTGGGCGAGCGTCTACCGGCGGAGTTCGGCCCCGGGCTCCCCCTCCTATCGTGGGACCTGCGGATGGAGGACCGTCCGGTATTCCTGAACTATGACGACATGTTGAAGCAGATCGGCTTCGGCGCGCTGCCCTGGGCCCCGCTCCTGCCGCTCGCGATCGGCGTCATCGCCACTCGCACGGAGCCGGCGGAGCAGACACGGCCCGGTGTGCTCGTGTTGCTGTGGCTCGTCGTGCCGTTCGCCGTGTTTGGCGCGGCCCAGAAGTGGACCAACCACCTCGTCTACCCGGCCATCCCTGCCGCCGCCCTGGCGGTGGGCTTCTACCTGCACCAGGTCTTCACCGGCCAGCGCCGCGTCACCGCCTTAGAGGCCACGGTGTTTGCGCTGATCACCGTCGTCCTCATCAACGACCTGAGGAAGTCGGCCGAGCCTGCGACCTCGTTTCTCACAGCGGACCCGCCGCTCGCCGGGATCAAGGAGGAGTCGGACTACCCAGAGGCGGTGAAGCTGCCGTCACTCCTCACGGCGATGCTCCTCGGGGTGATCGCGCTCATCTTCGCCCATGGGGCCCGCGCGTTGCCCCGCCTACGGGTCATCTCGGAGGCGCTCACGCGGCCGGTTGGGCTCGCAGGCGCTGGCTTCGTCGCCCTGGGTGGTCTGGCCACGTGGTGGCTCATCTCGTTGCAGGGCCAGATCGCTGAGGTGTTTCTCACCCCCGGCGGGCAGATCCTCGAGCCGATTCACCGGCTCTATGTTCGCGATGTCTTCTACTGGCGGCCTCACCATTGGGCGCTGCTCATCGTCGTCGCCGTGGCGCTCTGCGTGGCGGCGCAGCGGGCGCGGCTCGTGGCGCGCTGCGCGGGCTGGGTCCGGAGCTGGGCCTTCACCCCGCTCATCGGCAACACCATCGCTCATGCGCTCGCCTGGTCGGCCGCCCTTGCGGACCGCGCGGCTCCCCTCCCTGCCGTGGCCTGGACCTTGCCCGTCATCTTCGGCCTCGCTCGAGGCGCGTATGCGCGGCCCGCGCGCCTCGGTGTGTTCGCGCTCGCGGCCACGTTGGGGCTCTTCGGCAGCCAGGCGCCGCTGGCGCTGGGCCTGGCCGCGTTGGTCGTGGGGCTGTCGCTCCTACCGGAGACGGGGTTCTGGCCCCTCGCCCGGCTCCTGGCCCGGGCTGCCTGCACCGCGGTGGTGGCCCTGCTCACGGAGTCGCCGGTCATCGCCATGCTCGCGTCCGCCGCATGCATCGCCGACGTCATCTCGCTGCGTAGAGCGCC
The DNA here is from genome assembly GCA_005776725.1 of Pseudomonadota bacterium. GTDB lineage: Bacteria > Myxococcota_A > UBA9042 > SXOO01. The sequence continues at coordinate 51,303 of SXOO01000240.1, forward strand.
GCCGCTCGACCTCCCGGGCCATCTCGACGGGCTCGCGGCGGTGGCAAGCTTGACCGCACCGGCGGTGCTCACGCTCGCGCCTCCGACGCTGCTCGGTGCCGCGCTGGTGGCCGTGTTCGCGGGGCTGTCCCTCGCTCCGTGGCTTGCCGCGGGTGGGTGGGGTCCCTCAGCTGGCACACTGCCGCCGAAGTCGCGATGGCTGAGGCTCCTGGTCGTCGTGGTGGCGTTCTCCGCGCCGGCGCTTGCCGCGTCTCAGTGGCTCCTGTGCCTGGGACCCTTGGTGGCAGCGCTCTGGGGGTACGCGGCCGCTCTGGGATCCGAGCTCGCGGACAGGCTCCGGAAGCCCGTTGACCGTCTCCTTTCGGTGTATCGCGACGGGGGGCCCAGGTTCCACCTCGCGCACGCCGCGCTGGCCGTGATCCTTGCGCTGGCCGCCTTCGTCCTGACGCTAGTCTTCGGCACCTTCGAGGCGGGCAGCGTCGTCAGCCTGACGGTGGCGTCGCCGTGGTTCGCCGGGTGCGTCGCTGCGGGTGTCGCGCTAGTCGCCGCCCGCAGCGTGACCTCCCGCCTCGCGCGCGAGCGTCTCGACGGCGCCGGTGGCCTGGGCCGTCTGTTCGGCCGAGTTGCGCGCGACCGCACGGCGTGTGCGGCCCTATGGCTACTCGCGGCGCTCTTCGCCGGGCTCGCGGCGCAGCTCTTCCTCGACTCCGGGCTCACGCGCGCGCGTTTCCTGGCGCTCCCGTTGCCCTTGCCGGACGGCGCGCTCGCCGCTTTCCGCCAGGGCCAGGCGGTCTCGGCGTGCCTTGCCGCCGTCGGTCTGCTGGCCGCGCTCGCTGCGCTACCGCGCCTGCGGAGCGGGACCCTGAGCCCGTGGGCGCTCGCGGGGGGAGCGGCGGCGGCGCTGGTGGCCCTCATGGTGGTCGCCATGTCGCGCAAGTGGCTTCAGCTCGAGTCGCTGGCTGACCCCGCCGACGCCGGGTACCTCACCTACGTCTTCGCCCGAAGCCGGGTTACGCTCGCCCTTTACGGCCTCGCCGTGCTCCTCACCGCGGGCGCCGCGATCCGTTATCGCGGCAGCCTCGCCCGACTGGCGCCCGCGACGGCCCAGGGGCGTGAGCTTATCGTCGTCGGGCTGGCGCTCGTCCTGGCCGCAGCCGCGGGTCTCGTGCTGGGCGCGCCGCGTGCGCCTACGGGCCTGCTCGGCGCGCTGGGTGCAGTCCTCGCTGGAGCGCCCCTCCTCCCCACGCTGCTCCACAGCGCCACCAGCCGGCGCCTGGTCCTCGGCCATCGCGGCCTCCTCACCGCCGCGCTCGCCTTGCTGGGAGCCGCGTTGGTCGCCGTGGGGCTCTCCGGTCGCCCGGCGGCGCTGGCCGCTGTTCCCATAGGGCTCGGCCTGGCCGCCTGGTTCTGGCCGCGACCGCTCACCGCCGCCGGGTCCATCCCATCAACGGGGGCCGCGTTCCTTCGCGGGCTGCTCGAGATCTCTGTTGCCTCCCTGGCGTTCGCCGTCCCCGCGGCGCTCGGGGCCGACGAGCCCGCCGCCGCGGTGTGGGCTGGACTCACCGCCTGGGGTGCGCTCGTGGTCGCTCACGGCCTCTTCGTCGGCTTCCGGATCGGGCTCGGCGTGGCCGATCTGATTGGACGCCTCTCCGTGGGCGCCCCGTCCAGCCTGCTCTTCGCGGGCCTCGGGATCGCGCTGTGCGCCAGCGGTGGCGGTGAGCCCCGCGTGGTGCTGGTCGCCGCCGGCGCAGCGCTCTTGCTTCTGGCCGCGGTCTTGGCGCTGTCAGGCCTCGAGGGCGGCGTACTGGGCGCCGTCGCCCGCGTGGTCGAGCGCCCGCCGGCCTTCGTGGTCACCCTCGTCGCGCTGGCGCTGTCCATCAGCGTGGTCTTGGACGGCCGGCTCGTCGCTGCACTGAGCCTGCACGTGTCCCAGAAGCATCTCCTGGACTCCATCCGCGAACGTGAAGGCGGCGAGCTGCCCGAGGGCCGCGTCTTCCAGCACAGCCTCTCCGGACAGAACGCCCGCAACTTCTACACGGCCTCGGTCCCGGAGATCCGCGACAGCTCCGCCGCCCTGCGAGTCCTGCAGGGCGGGCGCGACGAGGTGGTCACCCTCAGCCGTGCCGGCGTCTCCCTCGGCGAGTCCACCGTCCTTCAGGGCTTCGCGCCCGCCGCCGACGCCAACGGTGATGGCGTCCGCGACGAGCCCGCGGCGGCTGGCGTCTACTCCGCGCTGGACCTGCAGAGCACGCCTGCCGTGCTCACCGATCCAGAGCGCGCCTGGCAACCCGGCCAATGGGCCGGCGCCGTGCTCGTCGACAGCGACGGCTGGCGCTACTCCATCGTGGATAACACACCGACCACCCTGAAGTTCGAGCTGGCGTCGGCGCGCGCGCCCGAGGACCTCACCGCGAAGGCCGAGAAGCGGGCGGGTCCGCCGTTCGACCCCACCATCGGGGTGCGCAACGCCTACCGCATCGTGGCCAGCGACAAGCTGGAGGTTACCGCCACCGCCCTGACCCGCGACAGGCGCTACTTCCTCCTCCCGAAGACAGGGGCCGAGAACCCGGGCCGGTCGGACCGGGGCTCGTTCTCCACCCTCAACTTCGAGTACCGACGGCTAACCGGCGGCCTGCACATCCCGGTGCTGGATGACCGGTCGTCTCGGATCTTGCTGGCGAGTACGTGGCTCGGACCGGACGACATCGACAAGAACCCGATTCGGAGCGCCCTGATAACCGAGGAGGAGATGGTGCGGCGCCTCGCCAGCGGTGAGGCCCGCGGGGCGCCGGCCAAGGCTCCCTTGTCACACATGGTCACCTGGGAAGAGTCGGTGGCGCTGGTCGGCTACGGCGTGGAGCCGTGGGTGGTGCAGCGCGGCCGCAAGTTCACGCTGCGGCTGTATTTCCAGGCGCTGAAGCCCATGAAGGAGTCCAACAAGCTCTTCGTGCACGCCGATCGCGGGTCGAGCCGCATCCACACCGATCACTGGCCCAACGCGGTCAGTCAGGGCAAGGAAGGCAAGCACTGCGTCGGGTGCTTCCAGACCGATCACTGGATGGCGGGCGATATCATCGTCGACACCTACGAGCGCGAGGTGCCCTTCGGCTCGCCCGCGGGCGAGACCGAGCTGTTCCTGGGCTTCTTCAACCCTGACGACAACGACAAGCGCGTCCCCGTCAGCAGCTGGAACGACAAGCTCGTGCGTCACTCGAACAACGACAACCGCCCGCGGATCGGCTCGTTCGTGGTGCGATGATCCCGGTCGACCACCCGTTCTGGACCGTCCTCCTCGGGGTATTCGGCGCGCTCTTCGGTTCCTTCCTCAACGTCGTCGTCTATCGTCTCCCCCTGGGGCTCAGCGTGGTTCGGCCGGGCTCGCGCTGCGGCGCATGCGGCACGGCGATCGCGCCGTGGAACAACGTGCCGGTGCTCAGCTGGCTCCTGTTGCGTGGGCGCGCCGCCTGTTGTGGCGCGCCTTTCTCGGTTCGCTACCCCCTCGTGGAGGCCGCGACTACAGGACTCTCGGTGGCGTTATGGTTGCGCTTCGCCATGCCCTTCGGCGGCGAACCGCCCACTACGCCGGTGGCGCTCGCGGGCTGGGCGCTCACGTTCACGTTCGCCTGCGTCCTCCTCGCGGTGGCGCTCATCGACCTCGACACGCTCCGCATCCCCGACGTTCTCAGCCTGCCCCTGATCCCGCTCGGCATCCTCGCTGCGTGGGCGATCGGGCCCGCAATCCACGTGACCGTGGAGCAGTCGCTCCTGGGCCTCCTCATCGGCGGCGGGACCCTGTTGGTCATCACCTACGGGTACTTCGCGCTCACCGGCCGCGAGGGCATGGGGCTCGGCGATTACCGCCTCATGGCCGGCGTCGGCGCGTGGCTTGGCTGGCAGAGCCTCCTGTTCCTCCTCATGGCCAGCGCGATCCAGGGCCTGATCTTCGCAGCCATCGTGAAGCTGTTCCGGCTCGAGCGGCACCTCCCGGGCCTCGACGATCCGGATCCGGTGGGCTTCCGTGATCCCGAGGCCGCCGCGCCCGTTCCCCCTCCCGAGAGCGCCGAGGCGCAGCCCGCCGCCCCGCTGCAGGAGGTGGATGCAGTGCCTCCCGCCGCTCCTCAGGGCGCCCGGCCCGCCGCTGCCCCGCCGTTGGCCGTGCCCTTTGGCCCCTTCATCGCCCTCGCCGCCCTCGAGTGGTTGTTGTTCGAGCCCACGCTGATGCAGCTGTTGGATCATTGGCTCTATGGCGGGCTGGCACGATGAGCGAGTGGCTCGATCGCGTCACTGCACTCGAGTGGGCGTTGGACCGCGGCGCGCTGGGTGAGTCCGTGACCCGCGCCGCGCTCACGGGGGCGGTGGTTTGGCGCGCGCCTGCTCGGATCGACGGCATCGATGCCATCCGAGATGTGACGCCCAGCCGTGTAGAGGCGGACGCGCTCGGCGGCGCGGTGCTCGCCGCCCTCCCTGCGGGCCCGCTGCCGTCCGCCGTGGCCTTCCTGGGCCGCGACCGCGAGGAGAACCTGTCGCTCCTCGGCGTGTTGCTCACGCGGCTCGAGCCGGGGGCCCCGCTCGTGACCACCGGCTGCAACTCGCTGGGCAGCGGGTGGTACGACAAGACCCTCGCAGAGGCCGGCCTCGATGTGGAGGTGGCCTCCAAGCACAAGTGCCGAGTGGCCGTGACTCGACGGCCCGAGGTGTTGCCCGAGGCCGTGGAGGGCTGGGCAGCGCTCTCCGAGCCGATGGAGGTAGCGCCGCGGCTCTGGACTTGTCCTGGTGTGTTCTCGAAGGGTCACATCGACCCCGCGTCCGCGCTGCTCGCCAGCAGCCTCCCCCGGCTCGAGGGCCACGTGGGCGACTGGGGTGCTGGCTGGGGCTATCTGGCGGCCTCCTTGGCCGATCGGGGCGACGCGGTGACCCGCTTCGAGCTCGTCGAGGCCGACCAGCGCGCGCTAACGCTCGCACTGCGGGCGCTGGAGGTGCGCGGCGCGGTGGCCGCTGGGCATTGGCTCGACGCGCGCCAACCGACCGGGCTGCGCAGCCTCGACGTCATCGTGACCAACCCGCCCTTCCACGATGGCGACCGGCACGCCGTCTCGGTGGCTCACGCGTTCTTTGGCAGCGCAGCCGCGGCGCTTCGCGGTGCTGGGCGGATCTACGCGGTCGGGCCGCGCAACCTGCCTTACGACGAGCCGCTCCGTGCCACCTTCGAGCGGACGCGTGTGCTCGCGGACGGCGACGGCTTCCGTGTGTACGAGGGCTCGCACCCCCGGCGCCGCGCTGCGCCGCTCTCGGAGGCACGGCCGCCGCGCCGCGCGGCGTAGACAGCCGAGGTGCCCTCTCCGCGCGTGCCCCTTGACGGCCTGTAACCCGCCGGTCACCATCGCGTACTCCGTCGTCATCAGGTGTCGCGCGCGGCCAGTCCGCGAGAGCACCTGGGTCGTATTGGAAGGGCGTTCGTCCGGGCAGCCGGGCGGGCGGGTGTGGATCGGGTACCTGCCGCGGCGCGGAGCGGACGGGGCGACTCTCAACGGGTCGTAAGCTCAAGGCCGCGTGATGGAGAAGATCGCATGAATCGTCGTGACTTCGGCAAGCTCGTCCTCGCAGTCGCTGGCGGCGTCGCCGCCGGCGCCGCCACCAACACGGCGCAGGCAGCCACTCGTAAGGCCCCGAACGGCCGCTCCAAGGAGTCCTGCTCGGGCTCCGGCTCGTGCTCGGGCTCCGGCTCGTGCTCGGGCTCCGGCTCGTGCTCGGGCTCCGGCTCGTGCAAGGGCTCCGGCTCGTGCAAGGGCTCCGGCTCGTGCTCGGGCAGCGAGTCGTGCAAGGACAAGGGCGGCTGCGGCTGATCCTCGCGTGCCGGGCTGGCGCGGGCTCGTCCCGCGCCGGCCTGAGCGCGGCCTGTTCCCATGCCCAATCGTTTCGGTTTTCCCGACCTCGGCTTTGGACTCGGTCTTCGGCCCGAGCACTACGACCACCTCACGCGGTATTGGCCGCGCGTCGATTGGTTCGAGGTCATCAGCGAGAACTTCCTCGATACGGGTGGGCGTCCGCAGTACTTCCTCGACCTCGTCCGCGAGCGGTACCCCATCGTCTTGCACGGTGTGTCGCTCAATATCGGGTCCACCGACCCGCTGGACATGGTCTACCTACGCAAGCTGAAGGCGCTCGCCGACCGAATCGGCACCCCATGGATGGGGGACCACGTCTGCTGGACCGGCGTGGGCGGCGTGAACGGGCACGACCTCTACCCCATCCCGTATAACGACGAAACGTTGGCCTACCTCGTCGAGCGCGTGCGTGCCGTCCAGGAGGTGCTGGAGCGCCCGCTGGTTCTGGAGAACCCCTCGACGTACGCCACGTTCGCCGCGTCCACGATGCACGAGGCCGACTTCATATGCCGGTTGGCGGAGTCCGCGGACGCCGCGCTGCTGCTCGACGTGAACAACGTGCACGTCAGCTGCAAGAACCACGACCTCGATCCGCTCGACTACCTGTCGCGCATCCCGCTCGACCGCGTGGTTCAAGTTCACGTCGCAGGCCACAGCGACTACGGGGACTACTGCATCGACACCCACGATCACGTGGTCATCGACCCCGTCTGGGCGCTCTACGCAGAGGTGCAGCGGCGCGCCGGTCCCATCGCCACGCTACTCGAGTGGGACGGCAAGATCCCCGAGCTGCCGGTGGCGCTGGCGGAGCTGGCCAAGTGCCGCGCATACCGGCCGCCCAGGTGAGCGCCCTCACGGCATTCCAACGCTGGATGCTCACCGCGGTCTCGCACCCGGACGGCCTCGACGCCGGCCTCGAGGCGGCCCGTGTCCACGCCGGCGGTAAGCGCCTCGAGGAGCTGGTCCATCCATCGGCTCGGGTTCCCGCGCACCGTCGCCTCGAGATCTACGCCGACATGTACTTTCGCCGGCTGGTCGACATCCTCCTCGAGGACTTCCCCGCCACGGCCCACGTCCTCGGCGATGCGGCCAACTCCACCTTCCGCGACTACCTCGTGGCCCACCCATCCACCTCTCGGCGGCTCGCTCCGCTGGGCCAACACCTCGGGGAGTGGCTGGCGAATCACCCGACGCTCGAGCGTCGTGGCGTCCTCGCAGACCTCGCGGCGTTCGAATACGCGTGGGAGGTGGCGTTCGATGGGCAGCCCGCCGCCCCGTTGTCGCCCGAGATGTTTGCCGCGATCCCGCTCGAGGCGTGGAGTGAGCTGCGACTCCCCGTGGTGCCCACCTTCCGCGTGCTATCCCTCGGCCACTCGGTTCACGAGTACGTGTTGGACGTCCGCGCGGGCCGTGAGTCCCAGCTGCCCGAGGCCGGCGAAGCTCAGGTGGCGATGTGGCGCGACGGCTACTTCGTCACCTGGGAGGCCCTGGGTGACGAGGCTCGCTGGGTGCTGGAGGCGCTGGCGGCCGGAGCCACCATCGGCGAGGCCCTCGATCGCGCGCTGGATGCTGGGGCCGACTTCGATCTGCTGGCGGGGTCGCTGCAGGGTTGGTTCGAGCGCTGGACCTCATCCGGTTTGTTCGCCGCGCCCGATTCGCCGGCCTGACCACACGGCCACGGTCGCGCCATTGGGATCGCGAGCAGGGCTGTCCCGCCGCTGATTGGAGCCTACGGCTTGCACGGGCTCCTCACCGAGGCGATTATCGCCGACGGTGCCTTCCTCAGATCCCACTTCGCGGCCGCGCGACCCCACCCAGCCGGGACTCGACGAGCAGCAGCCGAGTCAATCGAGCTATCTCGGCGCGATCATCGATGGTCGCTACAAGATCAGGCGCCTCGTCGGCCGCGGCGGTATGGGAACCGTCTACGAGGTCGAGCAGGTCCACCTTCAGAAGGTGATGGCCATGAAGTTGCTGCACGAGGACATGGTCCTCCGCAAGCAGCTGATTAGCCGCTTCACGCGTGAAGCGCGGGCCGTGAGCCGCCTCTCCAACCCGCACACGGTCCGAGTATTCGACTTCGGGCGCGCTGACGCACTGTTCTACTTGGTGATGGAGGTCCTCGACGGCGAAGACCTCGAGGTGATCCTCTCTCGCGCCGGGGCTCTCCCCTGGCGGCGCGCCCTCAAGATCCTCGACCAGGTCTGCCAGTCGCTGGATGAGGCGCACGCCGTGGGCATCGTGCACCGGGACCTCAAGCCCGAGAACATCATGATCCTGCGCCACCCGCCCGGGCAGGACTACGTCAAGGTCCTCGACTTCGGCCTGGCGAAGATTCAGAACGCCGAGGACGTCTTCTCGGTCCACAGCCATCGCGATCTCTTCGGGACGCCGTTCTACATGGCTCCCGAGCAGATCCGCGCTGAAGGAGTGGACCACCGCGCCGACGTCTACGCACTCGGCTGCCTGCTCTATCGAATGCTTACGAACCAGCACGTCTACGACGCGCCGTACGCGTTCGACGTGCTTCGCCAGCACCTCACTGCGCCCATCCCGTCGGCCTGCCGGATGCGACCCCACGCGCAGATCCCGGCCCGAGTCGACCGCATGATCTTCCGGGCGCTCGCGAAGCGTCCGGAGAACCGGTTCCAGTCGGCGGCTCAGCTGCGTGACGAGGTGCTCGCGTGCCTCGAGGATCCGGATGGCGAGTCCTTCGCGCTGCCGGTCATCCGCGAGCCCGAAGCGCCCGCCGAGATCGATTCCGAGCTCGCGAAGCGCTTGCGCGCCTTCGACAGCGCTTCCTCCGACGCCGACGCGCGAATGCACGAGGGCCCGCGCCCGCCCGCGTTGCCGCTCGACGCGCCCCCGCGGCCGTTGGTGCCTTTCGATGCCCACCGGTTGTCCGACATCCTGGTGGTGGACCCCTACAGCGAGGAGGCTCGCTTCGCCGAGCAGATCAAGCGGCAACGGAAGCTCCGGCTGATCGCCTTGATCCTCGGGTCCACTGCAGTGGTCATGGTCGGGTGGGCCGTGGCGCGGTGGGCCAGCGGCGGGGTGCCGAAGGGCCGCGAAGCGGAGCCCAACGACAGCGGCAACAAGGCTGGCGTCCTCGAGCCCGGGGTGCCAATGGAGGGGGCGCTCGGCAAGCGCCTCTCCACCTTCGAGTCCGATCGCGACGTGTACCGCCTCCGATCGCCGAAGGGCACCAGCTACGTCGACTTCGAGCTGTCGGCCGTGCCCGAGCTGAACCTTGCGCTCGACATCTCGGGCCCCGACGGGACCCTGCTGCAGACCGTGGATTACGACGGAATCGGGGCCGGTGAGGCGCTGCGCCGGTTCCGGCTCAGCGGCGACGACCTGCTCGTGACCGTGCGCGAGTCCAAGGCGGGTGAGGCCGAGCCGACCGAGAAGCCCGATGTGCCCTACGCCCTCACGGCCACGATGTACGACACGTTGCCCGCCCCGGGCGAGATCGAGCCCAATGACGAGACGCGCTCCGCCAGCCCGCTCGCCACGGGCGACAAGGCTGTAGGCGCCCTCGACGGTGTCCGCGACGTGGACCTCTACCGCCTGGAGGTCCCGGAGGGCTCGGCCTCGAAGCGCCGGTGGCAGCTCGGGTTCACAACCCGGGACGCAGCAGCGGCGCGGCTCACCCTCGCTCGGCTGGATGGCGACAGCGCCAGTGTCTTGTTCTCGGTGGACGGGCGTCCGGGCAACGTCAGCGGGACCTTCGAGGAGGAGTCAGCAGCCCGCGGAGCGTATCTCCTGTCAGTGACCCACACGGGTCGCGGCAGCGGGAACGCAGCCTATGAACTTACGGCTGACCTCGTCGACGCCCGTCTCCTCTTGCCCCGGGAGCCCGACGACGACCTGTCGAACGCCGCAGCCGTCTCTGTCGGCCAACAGGTCCACGGGGTCCTCGAGCGTCCCGGTGACCGCGACTTCTTCACCGTCACCATGGCAGACCCCGCCCGTCGTGTGCTGGAGGTCGTGATTGATCCCGCCTCTCGGGACCGGGTCCGGGTCGAGCTCTCGGACTCGAGTCGAGCTCTCGTGAGGTCCTGGCCGGCGGCCACCGGCACCGACCGCAGCCCCACCTTCCAGGGGCAAGGCGACGTCTACACCGTCGTCATGAGCGGCCGTTCGCCAACGGACACCGGGGCCTACTCGTTCCGCTTGCGTCAGCTGGCGACCGTGCCTCAGTAGGCGCGATCGGGCCTGCCCTGGCGCCTTCCGGAGCGGATCCGGATCTGTGGAAAAGTTGAAGAACCCCCCCCGGGCTTCTAGACTGCCGTGGCCGGTCCTCGAGGTTCTGAGGTCCGCCAAGAGCCAACCATGGTGTTCTCGTTACTCGCGCTCGGTCTCTTTGTCTCCACCTCCGATTGTCCGGACTCCGTGCCTGCACAGGGTCGGTGCGAGGGCGAGCGGCGCGTGCTCTGGTGCGAAGAGGGAGTCTCCAAGAGCTTCGATTGCCCGGCCGGCACGGCTTGCGCGTGGAGCGCCGCCATCACCGCGTTCGACTGCGTCACCGTCACCTGCCTCAAGGACCTCGATGCGGACGGCGACTCCGACCCGGTGCCCGAGACCGGCCTCTGCGCCGGCGACCGCGTCCTCTGGTGCGACAAAGGTGAGGTCCGTGAGCTGACCTGCCTTCCCGGGGTGAGCTGCGGCTGGAACCCCGAGATGGAGGGTTACGACTGCGTTCCGGCCAGCGGCGGCGCGCCCGACACCGGCACCGAAGAAACGACGCCCGCCGCGCCAGCGGACGCCTCAGGGCAACTTCCCGGCGGTAGCGGTGTACTTCCCGTGACCGACGACGTGCTCAGCGCAGCCGATACCGGCGCGAAGAACGAAGTGGCGGGCGGCGGCGGGTGTGCTACGGGCACCCACCCCGGCGGCGCGGGTCTCCTGCTCCTCGCGCTCGTGGCCGTCCGAGGGCTCAAGCGCTAAGCTCTCGGCGTGTTCTTCGCCCTCGCAACTGCACTCCTGCTAGGCCAGCTGCCCAACCCACTCGCGGTCTACACTCGCGACGGTGCGGAGCACCTCGTGCGCTTCAAGGGGCGTGTGGCCGTGTTCGCCCCCAGCGAACGCCCAAACGTCCCGGCCCAGGGCGGAGACTTCGAGGCGGACGAACGGGGACGTTTCGTGCGAGCAACGGATCGAGGGGGCTGCGACGGGGCCGTTCCCGAGATAATCCGCAGCGAGCTGCGGCTCGCGCCCGGGGCGCTCGAGCTCGTCCACACGCTGGTCGCGAGGCCCTGCCGTGGAAACGAGCGTGTTCTGGGGAGCCGGGTGCAGCGCTTCTCCTACGAGCGACCAGCGCCAGGGCTGTGCGCCACCTCGCTCACCCTCTACGAGCGCGGCGGCCAACGGCTCACTCTGATCGACGCATGCGACGACACGGTGCACCTCGTGAGCGGGGAAGACCGGTGGATCGTCTCGGGCCGACAGGGCCGTTACGCGGGGGTGCCTCCTACGCTCAAGGTTCAGGGCAAAGCGGGCGCACCGAAGGTGCGTGTTCGCGGCGCCGGTCTGGACGGCGTGTGGATGCTGGTCAGTTCGCCAGGAGCTCCGTGAGCGCCAGTACGTAAGCGCCCGCGCCGAAACCCACCATCGGCCACGCGCCCTGGGCGAGACCGCCGGGATCGCCGAGAGCGTCCTCGGTGCCGGGCTCCCAGACACCGTCCGAGAGAAGCTCCGGGATCACGCCAGCGTTGGCTGAGCCCACCGCGGTGATCCAGTCGAGGAGGGTTCGGGCACGTCCGTGTTGGCCCATCCGGTGGAGGGCGCTGGCCACGCGGAGGTCGATGAACACCCACTCCTGCCGATCGTACCAGGTCGGGTCGTCGTTTCGTTTGTAGCCGGGGCTGTGCGCGCCCACGCGCAGCGAAGCCTCGAGGGCGTCGGCCGTGCCGAAGGCCTCCACGGCGCCCGGCGGCACAACTCCCAGGTTGACCGCCTCGAGGGCGGCCGCGTCGAGGTAATACGTCTCGAAAGGCAGCTCCTCCACGTTGCCCGCCAGGGCCGGGTGGAGCGCGCCCGGCGGCGCCTTGTGGAGGGTGCGTAGTCCCAGGCGGAGCTGTTCGGCGAAAGCCCCGTACGCGGCGGCCCGCGCGTCGTCGCCCCGCAGCTCAGCCATCGCCGCGACCCTGGCAAGGCCCGCTGCCGCTACGAGGCTCGAGTACGCGTGGCGCTTTCGGGTCTCTGGCTCGGGGCACTGTCCGTGCGGACAGAAGTGGCGCTCCCAGATCGACGAGTCGGGCAGGAGGAGCACGCCGGTACCGGCCGGTGTTCCGAGCTGGATAAGGATGTCAGCGACGCGCTCGGTGGCGAATGCCCAGTGGGCGTCTCCCGCCGTGAGGTCTTGCTCTGCGACTGCGGCGAAGCCCACGAGGAAGAGTCCCAGATTGTCGAATTCCAGGTTCGGCCCCGCAGCGTTCGAGTCGCTCTCCTCGACGCCGTCGCCGAAGTACCGTGCGAGGCTCAGCCCGAGCTCCCCGTCGATCGCGCGGCCGAGCCCCCAAACGCCCGGGCTCTTGTCCGTGCTCTCGATGAAGCGGCGCTGGTAGTACGGCTCTGCGCCGTCCTGGCGAACGAGCGCCCCGGCGAGGAAGTCGAGGCCGGCGCGCGCCTCAGGCGTGTGGCCGGAGCGGAGCAGCGCCAGCATCGCGTAGACCTGATCCCGGACCCAGGTGATGTGCCACTGCCCGGGCGGAAGGCTGGCCAGGAGCTGACCCGCGCACCGGGCGCTCGGACACGCATCCAAGGCGGTGACTTGCCCCATCCGCAGCTGAGCGGTCGCCGTTCGGAAGAGGGCGGCCTCGGCAGGCGTGGCCCCGGGCAACGCAGGCTCGACCGCGTGCCAGGCGTCCCAGCCGGCACGCTCGGCCTCCAGCCACGCTGCGGGAGAGGCCTCGAGCGGCGGGTCGTCGAACGTCTTGCCGAGGCGGGCGACGGCCCCGAACCAGCGCGAGCCCATGGACTCGATGGGGCCCAGGCGGCGCTCTAGGCCCACGGCGATGTCGCCTGGGTTCACGGTCTCGACTGAGTCTCCGAGCGGTGCGCGCGACTGCATCAGCGTGAACGGATTGTTCGCGCCGCCGCCGTTGTCCGCCGTGACGAACAGGTCGCCGTCACCGAAGGCCTCGTACAGCACGGTGTTACCGCTGCGAGTCTCGATGAGGCGCTTGGTGCCTGGCTCGGTCGCCGCCAACTCCCCATCGAAGCTCCCCTTCCCTCCGAGGTGGAGGTTCCAGAGCGCGTGGACGCTCACAGGGACGGCGCTGGCCCCGACGTTCTCCACGCGGACCAGGAGCACGGCGGCCCGCTCTGCCTGCGCCAGCGGCGCGAAGACCCACGTAGTGAAGCGCAGCGTGCCTACGGTCTGGACGAGCCGGATCAGCCCCGTCCCGCTCTCGTACTCGGCGCTGTCGGGCGGCACGGCGTCGAGCCAGCCGCCGGCCTCCGAGGCTGTCGCGAGCGCGCCCGAGCGCCACCCGACGTACGCGTCGAACGCGAGTTGCCGGGTTGGTGTGTCGCCGTCCACCGCCTTGTAGGGGTGCTCGTAGAGGCCCGTGAGGCGCGCCGGGGCCGTGTCCATCACCAGCGCCACGCCGCCGTTGGCGGACGTGAGGCGGCTCAAGCTCCGGACTGCGGGAAATGCCTGGTGGGCCGTGGTGTCGACCAGCGCGGCGCAGAAGGCGCAGCGGGGATCGTCGAGGCCCAGGTCGCAGGCCTCGCCCGGGTCCAACACGGCGTTTCCGCAAAGCTCCGGGCCGGCGTCCGCGGACCCCGTCGCGTCGTCCGCAGCGTCGACCGCCACTGACAGGTCGGGACTCGGCTGGCCTACGTCGTCCCACGGGGCGTCGACGTCTGCGAGGGGGGTGTCCTCCCCATCCACGAGGTCTGGGAGCGTCGGGAGCTCGGGCGGGCTCGGGAGCTCGGGCCGCGACGCATCGGGCGGCTCTGAATCGCGCGGCGCGGAGACGGCCGGGGAGGACTCGGCGCCGGCGCACGAAGCCACGAATGCCAAGACGAGCGCGACCTTGCGTACCTTTGCCAACATTGACAGCGCCGCGAAGGCGGACCTACAGTAACGCCACCGTGGGAGCCAGGGTCCGCCGGTGCGGCCGGAGACCATCAGACGTTCGTTGCCCGAGGAAGTTGTCATGGAGCCTGCCCGTTTGATGACCACTGGCGAGTCCGGAGATCTGGGCCCGAGGCCTCTCGCGCAAGAACCGATCGCCTATCCGGAAGAGGATATCCGCGGCATTCCGCGTGATGTCATCATCGAGCAGTACGTCCCACTCGCCAAGATGGTGGCGGCCAAGATCGCCGCACGTCTCCCCAGCAGCGTGGAGCGCAACGACCTCATCTCCGCGGGCGTCATCGGGCTCATCGACGCCATCGACAAGTACGACCACTCGAAGAGCAATAACTTCCGGAAGTACGCCGAGATCCGGATCCGAGGCGCGATCCTGGACGAGCTCCGGTCCATGGACTGGGTGTCTCGCACCGTGCGGCGTCAGAGCGCGAAGCTCGACGGAACCCAGCGACGCCTGCGCCGCGAGCTCGGACGGGAGGCCACCGAGGAGGAGTTGGCGAAGGAGCTGGGTGTGGGGCTGGAGGAGTACCACCGCCTCCTGCACAAGCTTCAGCCGGTGCTGCTGCTCTCGTTCGAAGACCTCGGGGTCAACGACGAGGGCGAGCGGCGCTCACTCACGCAATACCTTCGGGACCCGAAGGCGATCGACCCCGGCGTTGCGGTCCACTTCCGCAAGCTGCGTCAGGTCGTCGGCGAGCAGGTGGAGAACCTGCCCGAGAAGCAGCGCATCGTCATCACGTTGTATTACTTCGACAGCCTCAACCTGAAAGAGATCGGGAAGGTGCTCGACGTCACCGAGTCCCGCGTCTCTCAGCTGCACGCCCAGGCGATAAAGACGCTGAAGCTCAAGATCAGGCGCGCTTTCACGAAGCAGCGCACCCAGGCCGGTCAGCCCTCGGATTCGGAATAGCGGACGCCGCTGGAGCGTCCGTAGGTCAACCGTCTCCGAAGGAGGCCCCTCGTGTCCGCCCGCCGCTCGCTCCTGCTCGTCCCGCTGTTCTCCGCCTGCGAGCTGCTCTCCTCCGCCGGAGGTGTGGCAGCGATCCCCGTCGCCCCCACGCTGGCTCTGGACGAGTCCGCCCTCGTCGCCGCGCCCACCGCACGCGAGATTGCGGCTTGGTATTGCCCGCAGATCCACGGCGACCCGATTACGCGCGCGCTTTGCCAAAGCACGATCGGTCCCGTTCCCCCGCAGCATCGGATGCAGTTCCACTTCGAGCTGCGCTACCTCATCGACAACCCGAACGAGATCCCCATCCCCACCACCGAGATCCTAGCCGCGCTCGAGGTGTTCAAGGGGCGGGAGATCATGGAGTTGGGCGCCGTCTGTGCGGTGTTGTGCAACGAAGGTGACACGGCGTGCACGGGCGCTCCGGGTGAGAACTCATGCAAGGCGGATGGCAACGAGATCACCTCCTTCGAGGACGTGCTCACGAAGTCGCTCCCGAACCTGCTCGTCCTCACCCTGGACGCGGCGATCAACGGCGACCTCGACAACCTCGCGAAGCGCCTCATCCCCGCTGGCGCCAAGAACTTCGAGGTGCGCGTACGCTTCTCTCTGGGGGTAGATGCCATGCTCGAGATCCTCGGGAAGACGGTGGATCAACTGGTTGATGACGCACTGTCCAACCGGCCGCTGGAGCTCGAGATCCCATACTCCGTGCGCGGCACCATCTGGTTCGACGTGCCGATCATCGGTCGCGTAGCGCTCGGCTACGGCGCGTTCGAGGATGTCTGGCGCGTTGGGGTCGACGGGATCGTCGACGCAGCCTCCCCCTGAGCTAGGCAGAAACGAACGCCCGCGAGACAGGCGCGTCGAGTTGTGTCACCCTGTCCCGCCATGGCGTCAGTTCTCGTCATCGACAGCACCCCAGCCCTGCGTGAGCCGGTCCTCGAGGCCCTTCGTCAGGCTGGACACACCGTCACCGCGTGCATCGATGGCGTAGACGGCTTCGAGCTAGCCTGCAAGCAGGCCTTCGACGTGATCGCGCTGGACTTGCTGACCACTCGGCTCCATGGGTTCGAGCTGATCCAGTCGTTGCGGCGCAACTACTCCACGCTCCGAACACCGATCGTCGCCTTCACCGACAAGATCTACCCCTCGGATCAGCGCGAGGCCGCGGCACTCGGAGCCGACCGCGTGGTCGACCGGCTCCTCGGACCCGGGCCGATCGCGGCCGCGGTCACTGCGGAGGCCGAGTCCCTACGCGTCACGTTCTGGGGTGTGCGGGGCTCCATCGCGTCGCCGGGACCCGATACGATGCGTTACGGTGGGAACACGCCGTGCGTCACCCTGACCCACAGCGGCCGCACGCTGATCCTAGATGCCGGCACCGGGATCCGCCGTCTCGGCTTGATCATGCAGGCCGAGGCCCGAGGCGCCGGGATCGAGGTCGATCTCCTCGTCACCCACACGCACTGGGATCACATCCAGGGCTTCCCGTTCTTCGTGCCTGCCTACTTGCCCAAGAACACAGTGCGCGTGTACGGCCCTCGGTCTCTCGCCAAGCCGCTCGACAAGGTGCTCCGCGGGCAGATGGACCCTGAGTACTTCCCGGTGGCGCTTGGGGACATGGCAGCGACGATCAGCATCCACGATGTCCGTGAGCAGGAGCTCGTCATCGGGCCGTTCACCGTGACGCACGCCTACATGAACCACCCGAGCGTCACGCTCGGCTACCGCGTCACAGCGGGCGGCAAGACCGTCACCTACGCCACCGACACCGAGCCGTTCGGGGGGCTCCTGAGCGCCACGGAGGGCGCCGCCCCTGACGACGCGCGTCGTAAGCTCGACGACCGGCTGCTCGTGCTCAGTCGCGACGCCGATCTCTGCATCTCCGACGCGCAGTACACCGCCGCCGAGTACAAGTCGCGCGTCGGTTGGGGGCACAGCGCGGCCGATGACACCGTGACGCTGGCCGCCGAGGCTCGCGTAAAGCGCCTCGCGCTCTTCTCGCATGACCCCATGCAAGACGACGACTCCATCGACGCCAAAGTCGCCGCGGGGCGCGCTCAGGCAGACACGCTGGGCGGGGGCCTCGAGGTGTTTGCCGCCCGCGAAGGGCAGGTGGTCCGCCTCTGAGGCGCGGCCGCGCCCTCAGCCTCGTGGCAGCCCTGCTGCTGTCCTGCCTGACGCTCAGTACGCTCCTCGTCGCCTCTGTCGAGACCCGCCTCCTCGACCCTCGCTTCCTCCTCAGACACCTCCAATCCGCTGGTGTCTTCGAGCGCGTTGCCGCTGACGGTGTGCCCGAGGAGGCGAGGCGCCTCCTGCAAACCACCTACCCCGGGACGTCCGCCGAGGTCGCCGACGAGGTAGCCGTCTGGGCGGGGAGGCTCGCCACCGCCGAATGGCTCGCCCGTCGCGCGGAGCAGTTCCTCAAGGCCGCGCTCAGGTATCTCGGGGACGACCGCTCCTCGCTCTCGGTCGTCATCCCCCTCGCCGACCGCGTTGAGGCGGTGCAGGTGGTGCTCGCGGCGCGAATCGAGGAGAGCCCGCTCGCTGGCGTCGCTTACGAGCGCCTCATCTCGCTCGCCGCTGAGCGGTTCGCCAGCGTGCAGTCCGGGCTGCCGTTTGGTGTGACCACCGAGGCCGGCGTGTGGGAGCGTGCCCTTCGCATCGCCGTGACGCCCGAGTGGCTCGCCGGCACGCTGGACGACGCCGTTCGCGCCGTCGGCTCCTGGCTCACTGGCCACGGGCCGCTCGAGATCCTCCTGCCGCTCGAAGGCCAGCGGGATCGCCTCGGTGAGGCGATGGAGCTCGTGGTGGCCGAGAGCTCCATCGACGACTACTTCCGTGATCAGGTGGTCCGCCCGGCGCTGGTGGGGCAGCTCGAAGAGCAGACCGTGGTTCCGGAGACGGACCTGGTCTTTCGGCGTGAGGAGCTGGTGTCCACCCTCGAGACGCTCACGGACCTCGAGTGGGCGCAGGAGCAGCGCACGCTCGTGGTCGGCGTTCTCGTCGACTACCTCACGCGCCGTCGGGACGACGTCGCCATCACGCTCGATCTTAGCCCCCTGGCGACCCAGGCGGCCGAGCGCCTGACCCAGCTCGTCGAGGGGCGGGTCCGAGCGTGGCACCAGACCCGCCCCCGGTGCCGCTCGGGTCAGACAGCGCTCATGTTCGTGGGCGCGCTCTCCCCCGTGGCTTGCCGCCCGAGCGGCGCTCCCGTCGCCGCCCTCGAGTTCCTGGTCAGCGCTTACGTCCGGGACCAGGTGGCGAGCGCCGTCACGGAGAACATGCCGGTGTCCTGGACCCTGGACGAACAGACACTTCGCGAGCATCTCTCTGGCGACGCATGGCAGCTGATCCTCCGGGCGCGCGATTGGATGAACGACGGCGTGCGCCTCGACCAGGCGACGTTGGGCCGCCTGCTCGAGGTGGGTGCCGTGGAGGATGGGGCGGCCCTGCTCGGTGCGGCCCGTCGCCTCGTGCGGGACGGGCTCCAGGTAGGCCTCGAAGCCCTCGGCGCTTCGTCCCAAGATGTGACGAAGCCTCTGGACCTGACGAGGACGGCGCTCGACCTCCTCGACCGGAGCCGTGGCCCCGTCGCGGCGCTCATTGTGCTCTGCATCCTCTTTGTCCTGGCGAACGCAGCCTGGTCAGTGAGGGCGCGTCTACGGCTGCTCGGCGTGGCGGTGTGCGCTGCGGCGGCCGGGAGCATGCTCCTCACGCGCCTCGCCGAGGACATCGCGGAGCCAGCCCTCGCTCGGCTCCTGCCGACCCCAGACGACGCGCCCGTGCTCGCCGCGGCGCTCTCCACCCTACCGCGAGCGGCGTCGTCGATGCTGGACGAGCTTGCGGACATCACGGCCACGGCGTCCCAGGGCGTCTTGGCGCTCGGCGTGCTGCTGATCGGAGTGTCGACGCTGATGGGCAACGCGCGCGGCGTGAGGCGCGGGGCGAAGGCCGTCAGGCGGCTCAGCGGCAGCTGAACCGCGCCGCCCGGGCGAGCACCAGCGCAACCTCCCCGGTGGCTGCGCATCGCGCCGCCAAGGCCCGCTCCAGGGCTGAGGGGCCGCTCGGATGCACCAATAGGAGCGTGAGCTCCGTGGGCGCGTCGGGGATGACCGTGCCGAGCGGAACCTCGGAGAGGTAATAGCTGACGTAGGGTGCCATCCCCGGCTCCGTCAGCAGCGCGCGCCCGGCTCGGTGGTCTGCGCGGGCCACATCGGCCAGCTCGCGGTACTGCTCCTTTCCCCTGTGCACGTGGACGCTCAGCGCCGTGAAGATCGCCAGCGCGCTGGTTCCAACAGCCGCGAGCCGAGGGACCTTCGCGGCGGTGACCGCGGCGGCCCCGACCAGCACCAGCAGCATCGTGATCGCGTACTTGGGCTGGAAGAAGGGCTCGGCGACGAGGCTCACGAGCCCCGGGAGCACCACGAGGCACAGCGTGAAGGCGGCGGCGATGCGGCGGAGCGGCGCTCCGGTGGCGCGGACACCCAGCACGACCAGCGGGACTGTCAGGAGCAAGACGACGACCGAGTAGCCTGACCAATGCCAGAGCCAGCGAACCGGATCGGTCCAGGTGAGCGGCGCGATCCAGAAGCCCTCTTGGACGCGGCCGATCTGCGCCAGCTGAGTGGGCACCCACGGGGCGTAGAGGGCCAGCGCCGCAGCGCCGGCCGGCACCACCATCCACCGTCGTCGTGCGAGTAACAGGGCGCCGAGCGCCAGATCCACCAGGGCGCCGAAGACGTGGGTGTAGAGCAGTAGCGTCGCGAGCGCGGCCCAGACGGCGGGCCACGCGGCGCGGCGCGCGGCCGAGGCGGCCTCGCGTGCATCGGTGGGAGCGTCCATGCGCACGGTGACGTAAAGGAGCCCCGCGGAGAGCGACAGGAGCAGCGCGTACGCCCGCGCCTCCTGAGAGAACTCCACGGCATATGGGTGAACCGCCAGCAGCGCGGCCCCGAGCGCGGCGACACGTGGCCCTTCGAGGCGCCCCAAGGCGGCCCCGAAGAGGGGCACGGCGACCGCCCCCAGCAGCGCGGATAGGCTCCGGACCGCGATCTCGCCTTCGCCGAACCACGCGATCCACACGTGGAGCAACAGCGGCCACAGCGGCGGATGTACGTCCTCGGTGCCGAGGCTCTGCAGTACAGCGTCTAGCGGCGCGCGCGACTGCTTGACCGCCCAGATCTCGTCGAACCAGTAGGACTCGAAGCCAAGGCCAGCGAGGCGGACCAGGGCGGCCAACAACGTGAGGGCGAGAAGCCCGCGCCACGCGGACTGAGGACTCGAGGGCACTGCAGGGGACGGAGCCCGCACCTGCGATGGAGGAGGCGGCTCGACTATGCGGCCGCGCCCCGGGAGCTCGGTGCCTTCCCCGCCCTGGGCCGAGAGAGGCACCCGTCCCACTTAGTCGCGGCGGCCACCGGCAAGCATGAGGATGATCCGGAGGATGTTCATGAAGAGCATCGCGAAGCTCGAGAAGAGCTCGATGGCCGCCGCCATGTACTCGTTCTCGGGGTAGGTGCGCACGATCTTCTGCGTGTCGAACAGGATCCAGCCCGAGAACAGAAGGATCGCGAAGAACGAGATCGCCATAGCGAACATCGACGACTGGACGAAGAGGCTGACCAGCGCCAGACCGAGCAGGGCAATGCTGCCTACCACGAGCATGCCCCTCATGAAGGACAGGTCTCGCTTGGTCGTGGCCGCGTAGAAGGACAGCCCACCGAACGCCACCGCGGTGATCCCGAAGGCCTGCACGATGTAGGTCATGGCGCTGCCGGTGAGCATCTGACCCATGATCATCGCCACGAGGATCAACGAGCTCATCACCACGCCGGTGACGAGGCCGTAGAGGCCGAAGGCGATGGTGTTGGCGCCGCGGTCGTGCCGCACCTTCTGCGCGAAGAAGCCGGCGCCCATCCAGACGACCGCGAGCAGGATCGGACCGATGATGCCGTGCCGGAGCGACCACTCAGCGATGCCCGACTGAATGCCGAGCCAGCTGCCCACGGCCGACAGGACGACGCCGAACGTCATCCACAGGTAGACCTTCTTCAGGAAGTCGAGGCGCGTGGCGACGCTCGCTTGGGCGACGGGACGGGAGTACAAAGGCTGCATGGCGGCGCTCCTGGGGGCAAGGTTGGTTCCGGACACCCCGGAGGGTGGCCCTAACCGTGAACCGACGTAAGTTTAGGGTACGAACAGCGAAGTGCCAAACACCCGGGGCATGAGGGGCGCCGGGCGACGACGGAGGTAGCGGTGCTGGGACGGGTAGGTGTGTTCGACTCTGGCCTGGGTGGCCTCACGGTGGCTCGCGAGCTCGCGAGCCGCTTCCCCGGGATCGACCTCCGATACCTCGGCGACACGGCGCGCCTCCCGTACGGGGCCAAGTCCGAAGACACGATCACGCGGTACGCCGTCCGCTGTGTCCGACACCTCGTGGAGCAGGGCGTGGACGCCGTTGTGGTGGCGTGCAACACCGCCAGCGCCTGCGCGTTGCCAGCGCTCCGTGAGACGTGGCCCGCGCTGCCGGTCTGGGGCGTCGTGGAGCCGGGTGCCCGCGCGGCGGTGGCGGCCACCCGCACCGGGCGCATCGGCGTGATCGGCACCGAGCGCACCGTCCTGTCCGA
Source organism: Pseudomonadota bacterium (assembly GCA_005776725.1). GTDB lineage: Bacteria > Myxococcota_A > UBA9042 > SXOO01. Next base: position 72,873 of record SXOO01000240.1, read on the forward strand.
GAGCTACCCGCGCGCCATCCTCGCGCTCGCCCCCCGGGCGCAGGTCGCGGCGCTGGCGTGCCCTCTCCTGGTGCCGTTGGTCGAGGCGGGGTGGGTGGACCATCCGGTGACGCGCCTCACCGTGGAGACGTACCTCGGCGAGCTGTTCGCGCGGGCCCCCGAGCTCGACACCCTCGTCTTGGGATGCACGCACTACCCGGTGCTGAAGGGAGTGATCGGCGAGGTGGCCGCGCGCCTTTGCGGCCGCCCACTGGCGCTCGTCGACAGCGCCGAGGCCATCACCGAGGCGCTGGCGCCGCAGATCGTCGAGAGCGACCGGGGCACCGGGCCTCGTCGCTTCGCCGTGACCGACATGCCCTCGAGCTTTGCCCGCGTCGCCGCCACGTTCTGGCCCGAGAGCTTGCCGGAGGTCTCGCACGTCGACCTCACGATGGACTGACCGCTCCGGGGGGCCGGAAGTTCGTTCGTGCGCTAACGCCCGAGGACGGCGTCCGCGAAGTACATCTCGAGCTCGCCCTTGCCCTTGGCCGCCACGAGGCCGCGGGGCGTACACGCGATCCGATCTCGGACGAGCTCCCAGGTCACGCGAGACAGGTTGACGCGGCCCGGCTGTCCGCTGCTCTCCATCCGAGCCGCCGTGTTCACGGCGTCACCCCAGACGTCGTACAGGAAGCGGCGTTTACCGATAACCCCAGCGACGAGCGGCCCGGTGTGCACGCCCACCCGGACCCGGAAGGGGATCGGCGCTCCGCCATCGGTGGGCTGCGCGACCCACGCTGCCATCTCTAGCCCGGCGCACACCACGTCGAAGGCGTGGTCGGCGGTGGGGACCGGCAGACCGCCTACCGCCATGTAGGCGTCACCGATTGTCTTGAGCTTGGTGATCCGATGTCGGTCGACGATGTCGTCGTACGCGGCGAAGCACCGCTCGAGCTGAGCCACGAGCTCCTCGGGCGCCATACGAGCGGCGAGCTCGGTGAACCCCGCGAAGTCGGTGAAGAGCACGGTGGCCGATTCGACGCTCACCGGTGCCGCGCGCCCCGTCCGCTTCAGCTCGAGCGCGATCGCCTCCGGCAGGACGTTCATCAACAGCTTGTCCGCGCGCTCGCGCTCGCGTTCAGCCTCGAGCCGGGCCGCCAGCAGCTCGCTGGTCCGGTCGCGCACCTTGGCGTCGAGCTCTTCGTAGTGCACCGCGTTCTCGAAGGCGATCGCCGCTTGGGCCGCGAGGGCTTCGAGTGGCTCCACTCGCGCGGGGGGGAAGGCGTCCGCGAGCTCAGCGTGCTCGACCGTGAGCATCGCGGTGGTCTCTCCGCGCAGGGCGACTGGGATCACGAGCACGGAGAGCGGATTCCGGTCGCCGAGGCACCAGTCGTCAGCGTCTCCGCGCGGCCGCAGGCATATCAGCTGACTGGCCGCGGACTCGACGATCGGGCTCTGGCCCAGCTCGGAGTCCTCCGTGACCTCCACACCCTCGGTCCCAGTTCGTGCCACGAGCTCTCGTCGCAACCCCGCCGGCGTGACCCGGAACAGCGTGGCGTGCGTCGCCCCCGCCAGGATGAGCGCCGACTCGAGGAGCGCCGACGTGATCGTGGCCTTGTCGGTGCCTTGCGACACGCGACGCGCGGCAGACAGCAGGCCCTCGAGGTCCAGCGGGGAGTCGCTGGTGTCTACCGTGAACGACTCCGTGTGGCGTAGCGCGGGGCCGGTTGGCAGCTCCCGCGGCGGGGCGCCCGCCGACCCGGGCTTACCGGGGAGAAGGAACCCCGCTCGACCCGCCTGTCCGCGGCTCCAGGGGAGCCCGCTGTCGAGCGCCCTCAGTTGCGCGTCGAGCTGTTGGACGCGCGCCGCGGCGCCCCACTGCGCGTATCCCTCCCTCGCCTCACGGATGTGCAGCAGCGCCGCGACGAGGTGCCCACGCTCCTGACTCCTGGCACCCGCCCGATCGTGGGCCAATGCCAGCTCGTGCGGGTAGCCGTGCTCTGCGGCGGCCGAGATCGCGCGGTCCCATGCGCCGCAGGCCTTGTCCCAGCGACCGCTGGAGGCCTCGATCTCGGCCTCGACCAGCGCCACGCGATGCGAGAAGTTCATCGGACCGTAGTGTTGGGACTTCCGCAGGACGGCGAGCTTCTTCCGCGCTCTGCGCAGGTCCCCCTGAGCGGCGTGTGCGAGGGCGTCGAAGAACGTCCCCACGTGGTGCAGCGGCTGAGACCGCGCGTCGCGCTCCCAGGCGTCGATCGAGCGCATGGCGTGGGCCGCTGTGTCGAATCGCCCCGTGAAACAGGCCAACGCCGCGCGGGCCACGCCAAGGCAGTGCAGGTTGATCTTGTCGTTCGTCCGTCGGTGGTGCGCCTCCATCTCGAACTCGTCGTACTCCGCGCCCACGAGCCTGGTCGGATCGGTGCTGAGCCCGAGCAGGTTCTCGACCAGCTGGTGGTGGAGCAAGGACGTGTGCAGCATCGTCTGCTGGCCCAGGGAGCGAATAGCCGCGATGAGCTGCGCGCCGCGCTCCTGGAGAGTGATCAGCGGCTCGCCCGTGTGCACGCCCAGGGCGGCCGACATGAACGCTGCGAACGCCGCGAATTCGACGTCCCCACCCTCCCAGCAGGCACGGTGGATACGCGCTAGCTCGTCCCGGCAAAGGTGCCACCGCTCGAACCAGAAGCGAATGTGGGCGTTGTACAAGTGCAAGGAGCGATTTCGGAGCCGGCGATCAGACAGGCGGTCGTTGAGCCTCAACGCCGCCTTGCCGTAGCGAATCGCCTCATCCACTGCGCCCAGCGTGTTGAGCACGATGCCGTAGGTGATCATGGACGGCGGTGTCTCCGGGTACACGCCGTGAGCGATGCTCCCCCGTAGGAGCGAGAAGACCATCACTGGATACAAGGGCTGGCGGCCGTACCACGCGGCTGCCAGCAGATTGTTGACCAGACGGGACCTCGCCAGCACGAGCGGGTCCGAGCACAGCGGGAGCTCCGCGATCTGCTCGGGCGTGAACCGCCGCAACGCGAACTTGGTGCGCAACAGTGCCATGACCACCTGGGGCTGGCCCGGGTGTAGTGGAATGTCGAGGCCGCTGGCGTTTACCGCGTTGATCCCCCTGTCGATGCAGGCGTCGAGCTCGTTGGCGGCCATCAGCGAGGAGGCCGCGATCTCCTCAGCGCGGAGGACGGTCAGCGGATCCGCGACCCGCCTGCGCAGCTCGGTGACGTGGCGCTCCATGGCCGCGAGGTCTGCGTTCAAGTACGCGGCCTCAGCTGCGCCGAGTGAGAGCTCGGACGCCAGCGCCGGCTCAGTGGCCCAGAGGGGGGATCCCCCCCACCGCAGCCCCGCCTCGAAAGCGCTGAGCGCCACGTCGAACGAGGCCGCGTTGATCGCGCCGCGCCCTGCCTCGGCTGCGAGCCGGACGTACCCGAGGCGCTCCGGCGGCGTCCACCTCCCCGTCACACCAGCGCGCTCGGCGGCGACGGCGTGGTCGATCGCCTCGAAGCGGCGGAGACCGCCCTCCGCGCTGAGGCGCTTCGCCAGGGCGAGTCGGAGCGTTGCAGCGCTGACCTCATCCACGAGCTCGGACGCCGCCTGCTGCACGCGGTCGTGAGTGAAGCGCCACTCCGGCAGCAATGTCTGGTCGGAGTCGATCGTGATGCTCGACAGCACGACCGGCGAGTCGTCCACTCGCAGGATGGCCTCCAAGGCCTCTGCCTCGTGGATTCGTGCCGCGGCCTCACCCAGGCTGGTGGACATAACGGCCGCCACGTCCGAGAGGCTGAAGCGCGAGCCCAGCCACGCGGCCGTGGCCAGAGCGGTCCTGGCCCCGTCGGACAGCGCCTCCATTCGGCGGCCAACGAACGCCGCTGCGTCGTCTGGAGCCTCGCGCAACACCTCGGAGTCGGCGCGCCAGGTCCAGCCGTCGGGGCCAGAGCTGAGGCCGCCTGTGTCGTTCAGGGCGTTCAGCAGGCGCCCGATGTAGAACGGACTCCCCCCCGATGCTGAGAAGATCGCCTCCGAGAGGCCTGCCAGCGAGCTCGCAGACTGCCGCAGTGAACGTGCAAGGAACTCTGCCGTCGCCTCGCGGGTGAGGGGCCGGACCTCGATGTCCAGGACCTGCCCGCCCTTCGCTCGCAGCTCCTGGAGGAAGGTGAGGACGGGGTGACCGGTGGTCACCTCGTTGTCTCGCCACGCGACGGCGATCACCAGGCCCCGAACCTCCGGGCTCAGGGCGAGCTTGCTGAGCACCTCGAGCGACCCCGTGTCGGCCCACTGGAGGTCGTCAACGAACAGGACCAGCGGCGCGCCCGGCCGAGCGAGCGCGCCGAAGAAGATTCCGAAGAGCGCCGCCAGGCGGCGTTCGGCCTCGGCGGGTGTGAGCGGTGTGACCTTCGGTGTCTCCCCGACGAGGAGCTGAAGCTCGGGGACGACGCTGACGAGCGCCCCTACATCATGGCCGAGGGCCATCCGGAGCACCTGACCGAGGGCTGCGCCCTCCTCCTCGACGGCCGCTACGCGTCGGGCCCAGTCGCTGAGCGCGCGCGCCAGGCCCGCGTATGGCACGCCGCGCCCCAACAGCTCGTGCTTCCCGGCGATCCAGACCCCTCCGCGCTTCTCCACGTCCGGGCGCAGCTCCATGACGAGGCGGGTCTTTCCGATCCCCGACCAGCCGCGCACACAGACGACCCCGCGGATGCCCTTCTCCAGGGTGTCCCGAAGAGTCTCCAGCTCCTTCTCCCGGCCGACGAGCTCTTCGGTGAGCCGAACGGTGACGTGGCGGTCGTTCTGTCCGGGGACGAATGCCTCGAGTGATTCCCCCCGCTCGAGCGCCGCAGCCACCAACTCGAGGTCGTGCGCCATCCCGAAGGCGGTCTGGTATCGCTCGTCCGGGCTCTTCCGAAGCGCGTGCGAGACGATGCGCGACGCCGCTGTCGGGATCTCGGTGCGCACCCGATGCGGCTCTCGCGGAGGGCGGGCGAGGTGGGCGTGGATGAGGCCGAGGCGGTCCGGCGCAGTGAACGGCGGCTTGCCAGTGAGCAGGTGATAGAGGGTAGCCCCGAGCCCGTAGAGATCCGCCCGCTCGTCGACGCTGCGGTTGGTGCGACCTGTCTGTTCCGGGGCGATGTACGCGAACGTGCCTCGGAGACGCCCGCCCTCTGGCTCGGAGCGAGAGCGTCGCCGGGCGAGGCCGAGGTCGATGAGCCGGACCACGCCCTCCTCGGAGCGCACTAGGTTCGACGGCGTGACATCTCGGTGGATGAGGCCGGCCGCATGCACGTCGGCCAGTGCCCTGGCGGCGCTGATCCCGATCTGTAACGCCGTGGGGACATCCATTGCCCCGTCGGCGACACGGAGTCCCAGGTCTGTGCCGAGGTCGGGATACAGGATGGCGGGCTCGGCGCCTTCGAGCCACTCCAGCGGCCGGACAACCCGGGGGCTCTGAAGCTCGAGGCCCAGGTCGAACTCGGTGCGGAACTCCTGCAGCGCGCGCACATCACGCGCGAGATGAGGGCGCAGGATCTTGATCACGAACCGGCGCCTGTCCGAGCGACGGGTCGCACGTACGACCACCGAGGTGGCCCCCTCCCACACAGTGTCGATGGCGTCGAATGAGTCTTGCAGCATCAGAGCGCTCCGATCATCGGGCACGGGTGCTCGCTGAGGACTGGGACGATGATGGGTAGCAAGCCGCTCCTTTCCCAGACACCGGTACCGAAACGGCTAGCCGCGGATGGTGGTGCATGTTTGGCACGCCACCGCCACGCAGCGTGGAGTCTCCGCGCCGATACCGTCCGATTTACAAGCAACCGTCCGACTGATCTTCTACGTAGAGGATGCAACAGCGGGAGAACGAGTCAAGGTCGTGGAACCCATACCAGCGGCACGTCACGGCGGCCCGTGCCCTGCGCCCCTGGTCGCCCCGCTAGAGAGTGCGGACGAGGGCTCGCGCCATTGCGCCGAGGTGGGCCCAACCCTCCGCGTGCCGGAGGTCGGGGAGGACCGCGCGAAGCGGCCGCGGGCGCAGGTAGAAGCGCAGCGTCACGTCCCGTTTGAGGCGCCGCAGGCGCTCCGGGGGCACGGCGCCCAGGCCGGCAATGAACCCGTCGCCGCTGGCGTCGCCGCCAAAGAGCCCACGTGAGTCGGCCTCGCGCCTCAGCGCCGTTCCGGGCCGCGCAGCCGCGAGGTTGAAGCTGGCGTAGTCAAGGTCCAGGGAGCGTGCGAACGCTCCGGCGCGCACTACGCTGTCTTCGTCCTGTTCCGGGAGGCCGAGTACGAAGTGCCCGCAGACGGCGAGCCCCGCCTCGTGGGCGTGCCGGACCGCCGCCTCGGCCGCGCTGTTCGCGAACGGCTTGCCGCTCGCCTTGCGCAGGTCGTCGTCGCCGGTCTCGATGCCGAACTGCACCACCCTGCAGCCCGCTGCGGCCATGGCCCGGGCCAGCTCGAGGTCGAAGGGGCGCACGGTACAGAAGGCGTTCCAGCGGAGATCGAGCTCGGCGCGCGCCCACGCGGTGCAAAGCTCGAGAAACGCGGCGCGTTTCCCATTGGCCGTGGCGTCGCGCAGATAGACCCTGCTGTAACCGAGCGCCTTCACGCGGCGTAGCTCTGCCACCACCTCGCCCACCGGCCGCAGCTTGTAGCCGAGCTCGCCCGTGTTGCAGAAGGTGCACGCCAGCGGGCACCCGTAGCTCGACAGCACGCTGGCGAAGGGCAGTCCGCCATGAAAGGGCAGGCGGTAGCGGCGCGGGAGCTGCTCGTGGAGGCCCGGAGGGGCGCTCCACGTGTTGCCCACGCTGCCGCAGGGCTTGCCGTCACGCCGGATCAGCCCGCCGTCCGGGGCGTCGGTGCCGAGCAGCGCCGCCACCGCGGGCGTGGTGAAGTCGGTGAGGACCGCGTCGAGCGCGGGCAGGGCCTGGAACGCCCGCTGGGGCTCGAAGCGCGGCACGTCACCCGAGAGGACCAGCGGCACCTCGGGGAGCCGGGCGCCGAGCCGCCGGTAGAATCGGACGTCGCCGGGCCAGCTCACGTCCCCCGCCAGGCCAAGAACGCGCGCCGGTGCGAATAAAGCCACCCGCTCGACCGTGGCTTCGGCGGACAGGCCCTCGGCGACCGCGTCGAGGAGCAGGACCTCGTGGCCGTGACCCGCGAGCACGCCGGACTGCACCAGCAGGTCCAGCGGCTGCCAGAGGTAGCCGCTCTTGGACGACGACGAGCAGTAGCCGTCCCGGAAGGTGGGGAACCGGGCGGGTGGGTTGACGAGGGCGACACGCACCGAGCCGTTACGCCGCAAAGGGGCCGTCGGTTCCCCTAACCACTACGGGAGGGGCGCGCCCTGCCTCACGAGCTCCTTGAAGGTGCGGCCGCGGTGCTCGAAGTCCGTGAACTGGTCGAAGCTGGCGCACGCGGGCGACAGCACGGCGTTCAGGGGGCGCAGCGCCCGCGCCGCTTCCACGGCCTCGGCCAGCGTGGGCACTACGGTGTGTGGAACGCGACCCTCGAGCAGCGCGGCCATCTCGTCCCGGCTCTTGCCGTTGACAACCACGTGCACAGCCGCCGCTGCCACCCGATCGGCCCACTCGCGGAAGTCGGCCCCCTTGCCGTAGCCCCCCGCGATGACCACCAGGCCCTCGGAGAACGCTGTGAGGCCTGCCATGGCCGCGTGCGGGTTGGTCGCCTTCGAGTCGTTGTACCAGTTGATCCCGTCGGTGGTCGGGACCCGCTCCAGGCGATGCTCGAGCCCCTGGAAGCGCCGCAGAACGCCACGCACGGTCTCGGCGGGTATGCCGTGGAGGAGCGCGGCGCCCGCGGCGGCCATCGCGTTCTCGAGGTTGTGCGATCCCGGGAGGGCCAGCTCGTCGACTGGCACCAGCTGAGTCTCCACGCCGTCCAGCCGGAAGACCAGTGTGGGCCGCCCAGCCATGGGGAGCACCGTGAGCCCGTCGAGGTCGTGCGGTGTCCTGTCGAAGTACAACGTCCGAGCACGTCCGGGCGCGCGCCAGGATCCGAGGAGCGGATCGCGGCGCAGCACGGCGGCGTCACCCTCGCCGAGGTTCTCGAGGATGCGGTGCTTCGCAGCCACGTACGCCTCGAAGCTGCCGTGGTAGTCGAGGTGCTCCGGCGCGATGTTCGTGACCACCGCCACCCGCGGGTGAAACGCCGGGGCGGTCATGAGTTGAGCGTTCGACACCTCGGCCACCACCGTCTGCCCGTGGGCCAGATCGTGGACTGCCTGGGTGAGCGGGATCCCGATGTTGCCCCCGACGAAGGTCGGACGGTCCGCCGCGCACATGGCGCCGAGCCAGGATGTTGTGGTGGACTTGCCGTCGGTGCCGGTGATCGCGAGCACGTGGAGGTCGGGGCGCAGCTCCTGGAACAGCTGGATCTCGCTGATCACCCGACAGCCGAGCCGCTCGGCCTCGGCAAAGATCGGGGCGTGCGGAGGCACCCCTGGGCTCATGACCACCACGTCGCCCGCGCGGACCACGTTCTTGCCGAAGTGCGTCGCCACCCGCGGGTCCAGCGCGGTCGCCAGCGTGTCCTTGGTATCCGAGGCCAGGACGTCCTTACCGAGCCGCGCGAGAGCATTCGCCGCGGCGACGCCGCTGCGGGCCAGCCCCACCACCGAGTAACGCGCGCTCATGCGGGAAGCGTGGCTGCGAACGCGTCTGCGAGCCGGAACAGGTCGTCGCCTCCGAAGAAGAGCACGGTGGCCCCGTCGCGCGCCTCGGGGAGGTGGAGAGGCAGGTCGTTCATCTCGGGGACGAAGTCGACCGGCGTCCCGGTGGCTCGGATCTTGTCGACCAGCCACTGCGCGTCGACCCCGGCGATAGGCACCTCGCCCGCGGTGTAGAGCTCGGTGACCACGACGCGCGCGGCCTCGCGGAACGCCACGGCGTACTCGTCTCCGAGGTAGTGAATCATGGTGAAGCGGTAGGGCTTGAACACCGCGGTGATCGGGGCGTCCGAGAGCGTCTTCGCCGCGGCGATGACCCGGCGCATCCCGGTGGGGTGCGAGGTGTAGTCCTTGACGATGCGCGCGGCGCCGCGCTGCACCACGGTGAAGCGGTTCTCGATGCCGGCGAAGGCCGCGAGGCCGTCGCGGATCGAGTCGATCGGCAGGTCGTAGCTGAGCGCCGTGGCCGCCGCGACGAGCGCGTTCATGGCGTTGTAGCGCCCTGGCCGCGGCATCGAGAGCCGGCAGACCTCGCGCCCGTGATAGACGAGGGTGAACTCGGAGCCGGCGGCGCTGAGCGTGAGGTCGCGCGCGCTCACCTCGGCCTCGTGGCCCGGCGGCAGGTCGTCCTCGAACGCCACTCGTAGGACGCGTATCGGACGAGTGAGCCGCGAGAGCACGTCGCGGACCCCCTCGTCGCCCACGTGAGCGATCACCAGCTGTCGATCGCGTTCGTCGGCCAGGACGCCGGCGATCGTGTCGATCACGGCGTCCCGGTCCTTGTAGTAGTTGAGGTGGTCGGCCTCCACGTTGTTGATGACGAGGCGGTCGGGACGGACGTGCACCAGGGACCCATCGGACTCGTCGATCTCGACCACCGCGTGCCCCTTGCCCTCGGCCGGAGCCGTCACGCGCGCGTTGGTGCCGTAGTCCAGCAGCAGCCCCCCGATGATGAACGACGGGTCCCGACCTGCCGACTCGAAGCAGCGCGTGATCATCGCGCTTACCGTGCCCTTCCCGTGCGTACCCACGACGCCCACGGAGCGCCACGCGGGCAACAGGGCGCCCAGCACCTCCGCGCGATGGCGGACCGGGACACCGCGCTCGCGGGCCGCGATCAGCTCCGGGTTGGTGGCCGGTACCGCTGTGGAGTAGACGACCAGGTCGGCTCCGTCCACGAGATCCGCTCGGTGACCGATGGTGACATCCGCGCCCTCGTCGCGGAGCCCCTGCGTGAGCTGAGACTCGCGCACGTCCGAGCCGGAGACCTGGAAGCCGCGGGCCAGGAGAACGCGGGCCACCGCGCTCACGCCGATCCCGCCGATTCCGATGAGGTGAACTCTATGGACGCCTTCGAGCATGGCGGGCGCTTACCAGACGGAAAAGTCCGCGGCAACAATGTGTTTGAGCCCGTGTGGGCTGGGTGTTGACCCCGTGTGGGCGCTGCGTGGGCGCTGCGTCGGTGGCGTCGCGACGGTCTGCCCGGGCCCACCGGTTCTTCTGCTCGACAGGGTTGGGCGTGGGCACTAGATTGCGCGGCCGCGCATGGACGTGAGCCCGACCGCAATTCAGGACCCGAGCATCGCCCGGGACAACTTCACGAAGCCCGGGGTGCTCCGCGTGGCAGGCCATTTCCTCAAGGCGATGCGTCCCGTTCAGTGGGTGAAGAACGTCTTCGTCCTGGCGCCGCTGGTCTTCGGGCTCAAACTCTCGGATGGCGCCGCGCTCAGCCGTGCTCTCCTGGCCGCGTTCGCCTTCTGCCTCGTCTCTAGCGCCGTCTACGTCCTGAATGACATCGTCGACCGCGAACAGGACGCGCGCCACCCCACCAAGCGCCGCCGTCCGATCGCGTCCGGGGCGCTGCCGGTGGAGGCCGCGCGCTTCGGCGTGGGCATCCTGGTCATGCTGTCGTTGGCGCTGGGCGCGCTGCTGACCCCTGCGCTCAGCGTGGTGCTCGCCGCGTACTTCGCGCTCAACGTGGCCTACACATGGCGCCTCAAGCACATCGCCTTCATCGACATCGCCTGCATCGCTCTGGGCTTCCTGCTCCGCGTGGTCGCGGGGGGGCTCGCCACAGCGGTCGAGGTCTCGGTCTGGCTCTTCGCCTGCACGTTCCTGCTCGCCAGCCTGTTGGCGCTGGGCAAGCGGCGCCACGAGCTGGTCGCGGTGCACAAGGTCGGGGGCAGCACGCGGGCTGTGCTCGACCAATATCGGGTTGAGCACATCGATTGGGCCATGCGCGCCCTCGCCGTGGTCACTGTACTGAGCTACGCGCTCTACACGGTCAGTGAGAGCACCGTCGCGAACTTCGGCACCCGCAGCCTCCTCGGCTCGGTCCCGTTCGTGTTGTTCGGCATCTTCCGTTTCAACCAGCTCGTCGCGCGCCACGACGACGCCCAGAGCCCCACGGACACCATGGTGCGCGACCTGCCGTTCCTGGCCAACGGCGCGCTGTTCTCGGTGTTCATCACCCTCGTCATCTACCTCGGATGGTGACGCGCTGGGTGGGCCTCGCGGCGCTCCTGCTCGGCTGCGCCACTGCGCCCGACGCGGCGCCCGTGAAGGACCCTCCGCCCCAGGAGGCCCTCACGCACGAGGAGTCCCTCCGCCGGGTGCTCTCCGCCACGGCGGACCAAGAGACCAAGGTGCTCCGCTATAGCCCGGTGAAGTGTGCGTGCCCCGCCTTCGAGGTGCGTATCGGGCTCCGATGGCTGCGAGTGGAGCTCGATGGGCTCGACGACCCCGCGTCTCTCGCGAGCCGCCTGCTCACCGTGGCACGCAACGACGACGAAGGGGGGCACCCGCGCGAGTACCTCACCCGCGGCGACCTCGCCACGTCGCTCAAGCGGTGCGGCCCTGGGACCTTGTTCGCCGACTACGGGCTCGAGTACTACGAGTAGGGGCCGCCCGGCTCACCCGATGATCTCGAAGTGGCCGCCCCTCGCCAGCGCACGTTGGTAGGCCGGGCGAGCGTGGATTCGCTCTAGCCAGCCCCAGAGGCGCGGGCTGCTCGAGTCGAGCCCGGCGCGCGCGGCCGCCGCCTCGACCGGGAAGCTCATCTGAATATCAGCGGCCGTGAAAGTGTCGCCGGCGAACCAGCCGCGGCTCAGTTCCGCCTCCATGTAGGCGCGCTGCGCCGCCAGGTTGGGTTCTATGAAGGCGGCCTTCACCTTGCGCGAGATCCCCTTCGCGATCGGACGCACGAAGAACGGCATCGGGGCGCTCTCGATCCGATCGAAGACCAGCTTCATCAGCAGGGGCGACATCGCCGAGCCCTCGGCGAAGTGCAGCCAGAACGTGTACCGGAGGCGCTCCGGGCTCCCGGCGGGCGGCGCGAGCTTGCCGTTGTCGTATCGCTCCACCAGCGCCTCGATGATTGCCCCGGACTCGGCCAGGACGAGGTCTCCGTCCGTGACCACCGGGGACTTACCGAGCGGATGGATCGCCTTGAGCTCGGGGGGCGCGAGCATCGTCTTCGGGTGGCGGGCGTAGCGCTTCACCTCGTACTCGAGTCCCAGCTCCTCCAGGAGCCACAGGATCCGCTGTGAGCGGGAGTTCTCGAGATGATGGACGACCAGCATGTTCGCCTCACGTCCCCCGGGGGACTGCCTTCGGACACCGGCCCAGGGTGCGGCGGGCGGTCCACTTGCCGGACGCTAACCCGCCCAGCGCGGAGCGTGAAGCGACCGGGCCTCAGTCCTGCTCCTCGTCGTCCGCGCCGGAGGCCCTATCGGGGGCGGCCTTGGCCTTCCGGTTGCGGCGTCGCGGCGGCACGGGTGGGTTCTCGAGATCCGGCGCGTCCAACCACGTCCGTTCCTTCGCGTACAGCGCTGGGAACGTCCCGCAAGCGAGGGCCTCCCGGATCCGTCGCATGAGGTCCAGCCAGAAGTGCAGGTTGTGCTGGCCGAGCAGGGTCCACGCCAGCGGCTCCCGAGCCACGAACAGGTGGCGCAGGTAGGCCCGGCTGTAGCGGACGCACACGGGGCACGCGCAAGCGGCGTCTAGGGGCGAGTCCACCGTTGAGTAAACCCCGCGACGCAGCTCCACACGTCCCGTGCGTGTATACGCGCGGCCGCGCTGCGCCATGGCCGTTGGGAGGATGCAGTCGAAGAGGTCCACGCCGCGGTGTACGCCCTCGAGCAGGTCCAGAGGGGTCCCCACGCCCATGAGATACCGCGGGCGGTCCACCGGGAGGCACGCGGCCACTCGCGCGGTCTGCGCCTCGCGCTCCTCCCGGGTCTCGCCCACGGCGAGGCCGCCGATTGCGTAGCCGTCGAAGCCCAGCCCCACGAGCGTGTTGGCGCTGACCTCGCGGAGATCGGCGTGACAGGCCCCCTGCACGATGCCGAAGAGCCCGATCGAGGCGTCGGCGCGCGCCGCCAGGGCCAGCTCGGCCCACCGGTGGGTGCGCTCCATGGCGTCGCGTGCCGTGCCCCAGTCGGCCGTGGCCTCCACGCAGTGATCCAGCACCATCGCGATGTCGCTCCCGAGGGCCCGCTGGGCCGCGATGGCCGAGGCGGGCGTGAGACGACTCTGGCGGCCGGTCACCGGGTGCTTGAGCGTCACGCCGTCTTCATCCACGCGCGCGTTCTCGCCGAGAGAGAAGACCTGGAAGCCTCCGGAGTCCGTGAGGATACCGCCGTCCCAGCCCATGAACCGTCGGAGGCCGCCCAGCTGGGCCACCACGTCGGCGCCCGGCTGCTGGGCCAGGTGGAAGGTGTTGGCGAGCAGCAGGTTGGCCCCTGCCGGGCGCAGCGACTCGGTCCGTTGGGCGCGGACGGTCGCAGCCGTGCCCACGGGCATGAACTGCGGCGTCTCGACCCGGGTGTGACCGAGGTCGAGAAGGCCGAGCCGCGCGTCGGTGCCGGCGGGTGACGGGAGGGCGGAGAAGGGGGCGCGTTGCATCCGGGTATCGTAACCCCAGCGGCACCTCGAGGGGTCCGGTGGGTCCGGCCCTCGCGGCTCACTTCAGCAGGGAGCCCCCGATGAACGGATAGCCGCCGTCGTTCAACACCATGAGGAGCGGCTTGCCGACCGGGGCAGGCGTGACGAAGAGCCAGCTGTGTCCCGGCGCGCTGCCCACGGTGCTGGCCCAATCCGGCGACCCGTCGGCGTCCCAGTCCACGCCGAACTCGGTCGCTGCGCCACTCAGGATCTGGGTGGCGCTCAGCTGGCCGGCGGGCACGGAGGCGAGGGCCCCTTAGGCGCCAGCCACCTTGCTGAAGACGAGGGCCTCGCTGCCAGAGAGGTTGTAGGCCGTGACGGAGTGCGCCGCGGAGCCCGGACCCGGGTCATCGAGGACCGTGAGCGTGGGATCGTCGCGGTCGCCCCAGAGGACCAGGGTGTGGCGAGAGCCGCCGGCCAGGTCGAGTGCATAGTCGGCCCCGGCAACGTTGACGGTGTGAGAGCCCACCAGCACAGACCGGTACGGCGCGGCGCCGTAGTACGCCGTGCCCCCCTCGATGCCCGGTACATAGGCGGGCTTGGTTTTGAGGTCGAGGTCCACGCCGTCGAG
>SXOO01000241.1 GCA_005776725.1 Pseudomonadota bacterium
GCTGGGGCCGGGGCAGCAGAGCTCCCCGGCCCGGTCACCTCCGCGCTCCCGCGCTCCGGTGAATTGACGGCGCAAGGTCAGCTACCTAGTGTGGCGGCCCATGGGTATACGATTCGCTTTTCTCGCCGTCTTCACCGCCTCCGCCGCGGCCGAGGCCGGCGTTCCGTCGCGCCTTCAGGTTCAGGGTGTGCTCACGACGTTCGGCACGCCCGTCCCCGATGGCAAACATACCCTAGCGTTTACGCTCTACCCGGACCCGACCGGGCTCGTGCAGGCGTGGTCCGAGGTGCACGCGTCGGTTGATACGAAGGACGGCGTGTTCTCTGCCATCCTCGGCGAGCTCGCGACACTGGACCCGGAGGTGTTCGCCGGCAGCGACGAGCTCTACCTCGGCGTGGCGGTCGACGGTGAGGAGGAGCTTCCGCCGCAGCCGGTGGGCACGGTGGCGTTCGCGTTCCGGGCCGCGCGCGCCGACGAGGCCACCGTGGCGCGCGGTCTCACCATCCACGCCGGGCCGCCGGAGCCGTGCACCGCCAACAACCTCGGTCGTTTCTTTCTCAATACGCAAGACGGCTTCGCGCACATTTGCACGAGCAGCGGCTGGTCGAGGTTCCAGGGCCCGAAGGGCGACACAGGACCGGCAGGGGCGCCAGGCGAGAAGGGCGATACGGGAGCGCCAGGAGCGCCAGGATTGCCGGGAGCCAAGGGAGACAGAGGCGATCCAGGCCCGCAAGGCAATCAGGGCCCGCAAGGCAGCCCAGGACAACAAGGCAGCCAAGGCCCGCAGGGCAACCCAGGCCAGCAAGGCAGCCAAGGCCCGCAAGGCAGCCAGGGCCCGCAAGGCAGCCAAGGCCCGCAAGGTAACCAAGGCCCCCAAGGCGACGCCGGTCCGACCTACGGGTGCTTCATGCGCTCATCGTGCCCAGGAGGCACAACCGATCGCGGCCAGATCGGCATCATCGTCCCCAACGGCAACTTCAATGCGAGCTGCGGCGCGATCGGCAACGGCGGCAGTGCCTTCAACGACACCTGGACTTGGTGCCACCCGCGCCTCTGCTGCGCGAACTAACCCGTCAGAGGTGCTGGACGCCCCCGCCGGGCATCGCGCCCGAGGATGAGCTACGCGTCGGCGACCTTGCGGAGAGCCAGGTCCGCGGTGGCTATGCACAGCACCCGAGTCGGTGCGTTCACGACCCCGGCTCGCTCAAAC
Organism: Pseudomonadota bacterium; assembly: GCA_005776725.1. Lineage (GTDB taxonomy): Bacteria > Myxococcota_A > UBA9042 > SXOO01. The sequence continues at coordinate 1,211 of SXOO01000241.1, forward strand.
AAGTCCAGCCAGCACGCCCGCGTCGCTACGGGGCGCCACATCCGGGGATCCAGTAGTGATCGCAGCCCAGCGCCGTGCAACTGTCTGACGTGCACGGTTGGCTGTCGTCACAGTCGGAGTTTGCAAGACAGCTCTCGCCGATGAGCATGCCCGCGAGATCGGCTGTCGACTCTCGCACGAAGATGACCAAAGCCTTCCCCCCGCCGGTCGGTGCGACGTCCGCGACGCGGTAGTTGGTGCCAGCGGTGAACGTGAGAAGGAAGGAGACCGCCGGCTCCGTGACAGCTCCGGTCGAAGACCACCGGACCAGGCGATGCGACATGATGACCTCGTTCACGAGGAGGTTGACCACAGAGATCGCGCCACCTGCGTCGAGCGCCGTGCTGATGGCGCTAGAATTTGGGGAATTGCCGGAAACGGGGCCAGACGCCAAGAGGTGGTGCGTCGGTCCGAACACGCCGGCGGGGCCAATCAGCCAACTGCGCACCTGCAGATAACCTGCGATCTCGTTGTAGTACCACGGTGCGACCGTGCTCTGGGCCTCCAGTAGGAGCCCGCCGCCGATGGCCATGTATCCGTATCCGCCGGCACCGCCGCCCTGACCGGACCAGAGGACCGCACCGTTCGGATCACGATACTCTTGCTTCTGTTGCGAATTCCCAGGCCTGTGGAGCGAGCTGCCGTCCTTCGCGGCAAAGACCCTATGGTCCCAGCCCTGCACCGTGTCCGGGCCGGATGCAGTCAGGTAGTCGCCCGCCGAACCGTGGTCGTCGGGCTGGTCGTCGACCCACGTCACGAACCCGAATCGGTCGTATCCCCGCAGTACACCGTCAGGCTGGTCGCTCGCGAAGCCGCCGCCGGGGAGCGCTACGCCCTGGCCGTTGTCATGACCAAAGCCGAAGTGCTGGGCCTGATGTTCCGCACCGACCTTGCAGCCGTGGCCGGTCAGCAACTGGTAGCGGCTGCCCATGTTCAGCGCCAACCAGACTTGGCCCTGAGCCGTATCGTGGAGGCGCAGCAACTGACCACCCGCCGCGCCAGTCGCCAACGGAAACAACGTCCCGACGCCGGCAGGCTGGCACAGCGGGGCCACCGGCAAAGGGGGGACCACCGTCCCACAGGCGGGGATGGGCTCGAAGGAGCAGCCCGTCGCCGCGTTGCAGCCGTCGAGGGTGCACGCGTTCCCGTCGTCGCAGGCGAGCGGAGCCCCCGCCAAACAACCCCCGGCCGAGCAGGTGTCGCCGACGGTACAAACGTCTCCGTCGAAGCATGGCGTGTCGTTCGACACGTGCTGGCAACCCAGACCGGCGGCGCATCCGTCGTCGGTGCACGGGTCGTCGTCTGCACAGTTGACGAGCTGCCCGCCACCACAGCCGAGCGCCCCGCACACCTCCCCGACCGTGCAGGGATCGCCGTCGTCGCAGGCGCCGGGCGCGGGCAACGTTGTGCAGGCTCCCTCCGAGCAGGTGTCCAGCGTGCACGGGTCCCCGTCATCGCACACCACCGGCACGCCGACACACCCCTGCGCCCCGCAAACATCCCCGGTCGTGCAGCTGTCGCCATCGTCACAGGCCCCGGTGCCGGTTGGCAGCCCCACGCAGCCCTGGGCCCCACCACACTGATCGACGGTGCACGTGTCGCCGTCGTCGCACGGCAGCTCATCGGTGAGCCCGTCGCAGTCGTCGTCGACCCCGTTGCAGAGATCCGCCGCGGCCTCCGGAGCCGAGCACTCGGTCAGCCCCACGGCGGTGCAGACCCTGACTCCAGTGCATGTTCCCAACTCGGTCGAACGTGAACAGGGTGTCTCCAGCGCAAGCCGGGCCGAGCGCTCGCTGCACGGGCAGCTCCCGAGGTCGGCCACGCATTGCTCCAGCTCGACTCCGCCCACGGTGCGGGTCTCACAGGAGAAGCCGCCGGGGCAGCCAGCCGCACAAGGCGCGCCGCAGAAGCGCCCCTCCGGGCCGTAGTCGAGGCATCTGCTGCCTTGGCTGGTCGATGTAGAGCAGTCGTCATCCGTGGAGCATGGCCGGCAGAGGCTGGGGACGACAGACAGGCACACGAACGTGACGTCTCCCCCTCCGCCGGTGATCGGACGGCACTCGAAGCCGGGGAAACAGGCGTCGACGCAGGGCTCCGCGCACACCGAATCGCCGAGGTGCTCCACACACCAGCCACTCGCGCAGTCGACGTTCGAGACGCATCGAAGCGGACCCGTTCGGGCCGGAGTGACCTCGGATAGCGCGACCACCTCGCCGCTGTTCGTTCCGGGCGCGTCAGGCCCTGCGGAGTCGGTGACTGACGCCGGCAGCGCCGGCTCGCCACCGCAGCCGACGGCGATCCAAGCGGCGGCCAAGAAGGGCATTGAACTCAGCCCATTGGCGCCACGAGCCACGGACGTTGGGGCGCTGCGGACCATGCGGGGACCGTACCCGGCGGCCACCGGCCTGTCGAGGTGGGGCGCATCCGTGAATTGATTTTACATCGCGTGGTCAAGCCGACCGCCGCAACGCCTCGAAGAGACGCTCGAAGCCTCCTGTGCTCGCGTACCTCGAGGTGCGCCTACCCGTCGACACAGGAATCGAAGGGCGGCGCCGCGCACACCCCCTCCGCGCACCGGCCGGTGAAGCAGAAGTCGTCGTCCTGACACGGCGCTCCGATCGAGACCTGCTGCTGACACGTGTCCTTGATGCACTTCAGCCCTGTTGCGCATTGAACGAGCACGCCGTCCCCCTTGAGGCAGGCGGCCCCCGCGGCGGGCAGGTTCGCGCACTTTCCGGCCTGCCCGCACGCCTGACCTGTGGGGCACTGATCGGGGACGGCGATCTTGCACGAGGCTCCAGCACTGACCCGGTTCTCGCACTTCCACTGCATATCGCTCTGCACCGCGCACACACTGCCCGGCTTGCACAGGCGCCCCTCGAGCGGATTGCACGCCGAGCCGAGCGGCGCTTGGAACAGGTCGTCGAATGGTGTACAGCGGCTCGTGCTCCCGCCAGCGCTGCCGGAGGGAACACAGGTGGTGCCGGGTGCGCAATGGTCGTTTTTGGTGGTGCACTCCGCGCCAGAGGCGATCAGCGCCTCGCAAACGTCCTCGACGCACGCGAGGCCGGCAGCACATCCCTCGTCATCTTCGCAGCGCGCACCCGCCTCGGCCTTGGCGGTGCACTTCCCCGGACACGCCGCTTCCATGTCGCACCAGGAGCCCGTAGCGCACTCCAGGGAGTTGACGCAGGGATCGCCCACGGCGATCTGGCCAGCCAACACCGAGCTGCACTCGGCGGGCAGCGCGGACAAGAAGTCGCAGGAATCCGAGGTGGCACTAACGCAGGCGCTGAGCGCCGACGTGTTCAGGACGACCGTGCCTTTGTCCAGGCCCTGCTGAAACAGCGGGAAGGTGACCTCGTCGAGGATGGGCCCGATCGCCTCTTCGCAGTCGGTGACACCGAACGAAGCCGCGGCCTGACCGAAACAGTTGTCGACCCCGTCGCAGGTTGCCTGGACCCACTGGTCCCTAACTTGTTGGAGGCTGCCGGACGTTCCGGACCCTCCGCCGGACCCGCCGCCCGGCGTGCCGCCGGTATCGCCGCCAGACGTGCTGCCGGAGGAGGTCGCGTCGCCCTTGCCCCGTCCGCCACCCCCGCTGGAGCAAGCCGAGATCCCAACAAGAAGAACTGCAATCACCCCTGTCATTCCGCGCATGTGTTCCCTCCAGCCCCCGTGCGTCCGAGGGTGCGTCAGGCAAGCGGGCAAACTGTATCGACGTAAAGGGCCTGGAGGAAGGAATCCCCCGCTCCGCGCGCTCGCTTCGGCCACCGCGCGCCCCACAGGAAGAGGTGCGCGGCGCCGTGCGCGGGGCTCTTGCTACCGGCGCAGCCACGCGCGGCGGGTGCCTTGCGGCTCGGCCCCCGCGCTGGCAGGGTCAGCAACCCGTGAGCGCAGGAATCGTCAGCCTTGAGGTCGCCCCCACCGCGCACGCGGCCGCGCACTACCATCTGCTCGCGCACTTCGACCTCGGGCGCGAGCCCGCGAATGCCTTCAACCCGGTCTACGTGCAGCGGGTCGAGGCGCGGCGCGACAAGGGCGCCAAGAGCGCGAGCAGGCAGCTCGGTCGCCTTCACAGCGTCTATCGCGCCGCGGCGGGACGGCACGTGCTCGGCATGCTCCCGCTCGCGGCCGACGACGCCGCGGCTTGGGACCGCCTGCTCGACTCGCTGTACACCGGGGAAGCGAACGCGAACGATCCCCCGCTGCTGCGCCGCGCGCTGGCGCCCTTGGCTGAGCGGGGCGGCCGCGAGCTCCTGGCGCTGTGGCGCGAGCTGCTCGCCGCGGAGGCGCGCGCCTTCTGGGACGCCCACTGGCTGTCCGGGGTCAGCCTCTCGGGGGACGACGGCTCAGGGCTCCAGAGCTACCTCCAGCTGCACCTGGTGCCCCTGCTCACCGCGTTCTTCGGGGGCGTGCCGCAGCGGGTCCGCCTGGTGCCCACCGAGGCGCTCGGGGCGAGGCCTTTCTCGCTGGTGCGGGACGTGGGCGAGCACCGCATCGCCGTGTCACCCGTGCTCAAGACCGCGTTCTTTCAGGTGTTGTTGGCGATGGTGAAGGTGCGGACCGATCGCATGATCCGGCCGTTCCTGCCCGCCGAGATCCGGCAACGCCCCGAACACCCAATGAACCAGCAGATGCGGGTGGACGCGGCGATCACCGTGGCCCACCACCACCTGCAGCGGCACCGCCCGGAGCGACTCCCCGAGCTCCGCGCCTGGGCGCTCCGGCAGTTCGAGACGACGCAGCGGCAGCCGCAGGCGGCGCTGGAGGCCCTGGCCCCGATGGCGCTGATCCCTCAGGAGGCCCACGGCGCAGTGCAGGCGCTGCTGGACGGCAAGGACCCCGGTCCGTGAGCACGCCGAGCGGCCACACCCGGGCTGCGGGCACCCCACCCCGGATCCTGGTCACCGGCTTCGAGCCGTTCCTCACAGCTCCCGCGGGCCCGGGGGCGGCTCCCCAGCTGCTGCCGAACCCGTCGGCGGAGGTGGCGGAGCGGGTCGCGCGCGAGCTGGGGCTGCCGTGGGCGGTGCTGCCGGTGGCTTTCGAGGCCACGTGGCCAGCGCTCGCGCCGCTCCTCTTGGAGGTGGACGGCTGGGTCGGGGTGGGCCTCGCCGCGGCGCGCGGCCGTGTCGAGGTGGAGACGTTGGCGATCAACGTTCGGCACAACGCCACGCCAGACAACCGCGGCGCCCAGATCGTAGACAGCGTCATCGACGCCGACGGCCCGCTCGCGCGACGTGCCGCGTGGGATGTGGCCGGGCTCGTGGCCAGCCTGACCGCGATACACCCGGTGGCGCAGAGCCATCACGCGGGGACCTTCCTGTGCAACGAGGTCTTCTATCGAGGCCTCGGCGCGCTCCGCGGGCGGGCGGCCTTCGTCCACATCCCGCCGGCGGAGGTCGTCACGGTCGTCGAGTCGATGGCGGTTGTCGCGGCGGTGGTCGAGGCGGTCAGGGCGAGCTCTCGGTGAGCCGCCGGGGGGGTGTGCTGCTCGCCGTAGCGTCGCGCCCGACTCTGCTCCGCGGCCGCCGGCCTGACGCCATCGGAACGGCCCCTTAGGTCATTGTGGACGGAGGTGCCCGATGGGCGACGTGACGCGGATCTCGGCTCTCATTTCGGTCAACACACGGGATCGCCTGGAGCGATATGCCAAGGCCCGCGGGCTCGGGAAGGGGGCCGTGATCGAAGCTGCGCGGGAGCACCATCTACAGTCCCTCGACGAGATTCCGGCCGACTTGGTCGTACCCGCCCGGATCGTCCTGACACCGGAGAGCTTCGTACGTGTCATGGACTCGGTGCTGAACCCGCCGCCTCCGACCGACACGATGAGGGCGCTCATGGCCGGAGAGGCGGTCGGGGCTTCGGGTGATTGAGACCCGGTCGAGTCCAACGCCGCGGAAGTCCGTCGCATAGCGGGCGCTCCGCGGCCGGTCACTCGCCGGGCCACGGGAGGTGCTCGATCAGGTTGGCCCCGCCCTGCGCCAGGCTGTGGTCGATGATGATCCGGAAGCCTGCCAGCGACGGATGGATCCCGTCGGGGAGGTAGTCGAGCGGTCCGGGGAGCTGCTTGAGTCCGCCGGGGAACGGCGAGTACGCGGGTGGCCCGCCGGGCTTCGGCACGGTGCCTGGTGCGTACGCGATCGGTGGCAGTAGGAACGGTGGGTGGGGTACGTCGCCCACGGTGTGCTGCAGGATTCCGAAGTTGTGCGCGTAGTGCACCCCCGGCAGCCCGGCGATCAGCGCGCGCTTGCGGCTCTCCAGCTCTATCAAGACGTCGTTGTACGACTCGGTGTCGTAGTGCGGGAGGTCATTGTAGGTCTTCAGCAGGTCGTAGTGGAGGAAGTCGTAGCCCACCACCAGCACCTCGAGGTGCGGCCGCCCGGTGGTGATCGTGTTCAGCAGCGACTCGATGTTCGCGAGGATGCCGTCGAGGGCGGCGTCCTTCAGGAACGCGGGGAGGAGCCCCAGACCCTTCCCGATAGCGCTGTTCAGGTCGTTGCCACCGATTGTGAGGATGAGCAGCTCGGCGGGGGGCTGGGCGTCGAGGGCCGCGGCCAGCAGCAGCAGCTTGTTGCCGTCGTTCGAGGCCCAGTCCTCGGCGGTGGAGCCGCCGACCACGGTGGTCTCGAACGACACCGGGATGGCCCCATAGCCGAGGGCTGCGAGCGCGTCCTGGGTGGGCAACGCGAGGCCCACCGACCAGCTGTCGCCGGCGATCACCACGCGGTCCACGAGGTCGGGACCGGCCGAATCCGGAGGGGAGTTTGCGTCGGCCGGCGGGCCGATCGCGTCGATCGGCGGGGCGCCAGAATCGACCGCTGCGCCGTCGGCTGGGGTCCCAGCGTCCTCCGCCGCGGCGCCCCCGTCCTCCGGCTGGGCGTCAGAATCGGCCGATGAGGTGCCATCCGACGGCGTGCCGGCGTCTTCCAGCAGGGCGCCGCCGTCGTCTGGCGGGCCTCCGGCGTCTTCCAGGCCGGCCGGGGCGTCTGCCGCAGCGGCGTCCGCTGGGTCGCCCGGGCCCGGCGCGCCGACGTCGCCCGCTTGGCCATCGAGCGAGCTCGCGGCGTCGAGTGCGAGCTCCCTGCCCACCGGCAGCCCTTCGCCGCCCGTGCCGTCGCACGCGAAAACCGCCAGAGCCAAGACCGCTGACCAGCCCCTGACGCGCATCACGTGCCCCCATGACCACTGCTGCGAACTCGTGTACCGGACTCCGCGAGCATCGCCGAGACAGGCGGCGCGCGCAAAGCACGTGGATACATGGATCTGCGGCGGGCGGCTCCGCAAGTCGGCAGGAGCGGCCCTGGGCCCGTGGTATACGGGCGCCGGAGGTGCCCCTATGAACCGTCTCGCCCCCTGGCTCGTCTCGACCGGCCTCATGGCAGCCAGCGCCGCACGCGCCGACAAGCCCCCGGCATGGGCCGACGATCCCGGACTGGACTGCCACTTCCGCACCGACCCGGCTCGCGAGGCCTACGTGGACGATCGCGGCGGGATCGGGATCGCCTACGACTTCATCAAGGAGGTCGGCGGCGGCGCAGGCAACAGCAGCTTCTGCCCGCACTGCCGCTTGGCGCTCTTCACGAGCAACCTCGGGATCTCGGTGACCGAGCTCGCCAAGGTGTCGAAGGCCGTGGCGGAGGTGAAGTCGCTGGCGGACCTGGCGATCGCGCTGGAGCTCACGCTGGCCGACGCACAAAAGCTGCTGGCGGCCCTCGAGGGGGGCGAGCTGGTCGAGGGCCTCGAGAAGCTGAAGGAGGCGTTCGGGGCCGCCGACCTGCCGGCCCTGAAAGACGCGATCTCGGGATACATCACGAAGATCACCACACAGAAGAATCGGCTCACGCACCTCGGGGAGCTGTTGGCTGCCACTGCGAGCGGCGCTGGAGGCCTCGAGGGCGTGGATTTCTGGGCGCTGTACACGGAGCTCGGCTTCACGCTCGACAGCGGCTTCCGGGCCACGTTCAACCACCCGAACGACCCGAAGCGGCTCAACTCGGGGCTGCGGGTGTACTCGCTCCCGGAGATCCTCGCCTCGCTCGTGAAGGCCAAGCTCCCCGAGGCGCTCGTGGAGTCGGCGCAGGCGCTGCTGTCGGCGGTGCCGTCGCTCCCCGGCGGCGGCTTCGAGATGTCGGGCGACGACGACGACGCGATGCAGCCCGCGCGATTCCACGCCAAGAACGCCGACCTCACGATCCTCCAGCGCACCTACGCCGTGCCCGGCACCGACGTGGTGCTGTTCCAGTGGACCGTGGTGAACGACACCGACCGGTACGTGCCGTTCGTGTCTGTGGCCATGATCAACGACTTCGATATCCCGCCGCTGTCGTACGACAAAGAGACCGCCTGGGACGCTGTGACGTCCACGGCGATGGTCTACGACGAGCACCCCTACCTCGACCCGCCGGTGCACTACTGGTTCGGCTTCTCGCCAGTGGTGGAGGCCACTCTCGGCGGCGCCACGATCACGAACTGGATGGTCGACGACCAGTTCTCGCTGGCCCAGTTCGGCACGGACCAGACCGAGGAGAACCGTGTGCGGTTCTTCCTGAACGACCCGAGCCTGTCGGGAGATCAGGACGGGGCACAGGGCAAGAGCGAGAAGCAGGCCGCCATCGCCATGTCGTTCCTGGGTCCGTTCGCGCCGGGGGAGCAGCACACCGTGGCCTTTTGTGTGGCGGAGGGCGACGGCGGCAGCAAGGTGGCCGCCAAGGCGAAGATGCTGGCCAACATGGCGGCGTGCAAGGGGATTTACGCCGTTGTTACAGCAACTTGCGGCGACGGGCAGCTGCAGTTCGGCGAGCTCTGCGACGACCACAACACGGCCGACGGCGATGGCTGCAGCAGCAAGTGCAGCCTGGAGAAGTGCGGCGACGCGCTCGAGACGGCCAACGACGAGTGCGACGACGGAAACGACGAGCCCAACGACGGCTGCAGCCCGGAGTGTCGCGTTGAGCGCTGCGGCGACGAGGTGACCCAGACCGACGAGGAGTGCGACGACGCCGATCTCGACGACACCGACGGGTGCCTCTCCAACTGCACCCTGGCCCGCTGCGGCGACAGGCTCGTGCGCGCCTGCGATCCCTCGGCCGGCGAGGCCTGCGCCACGGCCTGCGTGGGCAAAGACGCGTGCTTCATCCTCGCGACCACGCTCGACGACATCCCGAAGGTGCTGAACGGGAAGCCCACCACGGGCGCCTTCGACGGGCTGCTGGGGGTGCCGCTCACGTTCACGATCGGCTTCGACGTGCTCGCTACCGAGCAGGGCGGGCTCCCACGGGCCTTCCCCACGAAGACCATGTTCGTGGCCACCGCCCCCATCACGGTTGCGGTCGACGGCCCGGAGCCGCTGGCCAGTAGCCTCGCGGCGGCGTTCACAGGCATCGAGTGGCAGCTCGAGCTCACCACGAGCACCGCCGGCGCGGGGGTCGCGCTGACCACGGCGCCGCTGCAATCACAGGTCACCACGACTTACGGCGCAGAGCTGGCTGGGCCTCTCGCGGCGGGCGTGGTGGGAGCCGACGGCTACCCGGTGTGGGGGGCGTTCTCGGTGACACAGGGCTCGTTTGCGCTGCGCCGCTACGCCAGCGGCAACATGACGGACTACGGCGCGGGCGGTCTCTCGGCGGACCTCACGCTGGGGGCGGCGGGCCCCGAGGGCGTAGAGGCCTGCGACGACGGCAACGCCTCGGACGTAGACGGCTGCACCACAGCCTGCGAAGTGGCGCGCTGCGGTGACGGCCTCGTGCAGGTGGACGTGGAGCAGTGCGACGGCGGCCCCGGCGGCGACGGCGGCTGCACCGCCCAGTGCCTTCTAGCCGACGCGGCGGCGTGCGGTGACAACGATCCCGACCCGGGCGAGGAGTGCGACGACGGCAACACCAACGCGGGCGATGGGTGTACCGACACCTGCCAGCTCGAGGTCTGTGGCGACGGCGTGCTGCGCGCGGGCGTCGAGGAATGCGACGACGGCGGCGTGCTCGACGGCGACGGCTGCTCGGCCGGCTGCGCGCTGGAGGAGTGTGGCGACGGCATCCAGCAAGGGTCCGAGGCGTGCGACGACGGTCCGGCCAACGCGGACGACGCGGCGTGCACGCTGTCGTGCACCGTGGCCCGCTGCGGTGACGGCGTGGTCCGCGCGGGCGAAGAAACCTGCGACGACGGCAACTTCGAGGCCGGCGACGGCTGCGGGCCAGGGTGCGCGGTGGAGACCTGCGGCGACGGGCAGCCGGGCAAGGGCGAGCAATGCGACGACGCCAACCTCGAGGCCGGCGACGGATGCAGCCCCGAGTGCATTAGCGAGTACTGCGGCGACGGCCAGCCGGGACCGGGCGAGCAGTGCGACGACGGCAACGCGGCGGCCGGCGACGGCTGCGGCAAGGACTGCCAGCTGGAGTTCCCTGAGGCATGCGGGGACCAGAAGGTGGGCAAGGGCGAGCAGTGCGACGACGGCGGCACCGAGGATGGCGACGGGTGCTCGGCGCTGTGCCAGCTGGAGGACCTGGCCGGCTGCGGCGACAGCGTGGTGGGCCCCGGCGAGGAGTGCGACGACGGCAACACCGTTGCGGGTGACGGGTGCGCGTCCGGATGCGCGTTGGAGCGGTGCGGCGACGGGATCCAGCAGCCCGGCGAGCAGTGCGACGACGGCGACCTGGACGACGGCGACGGGTGCTCCGCGTCATGCCTCGCCGAGCCGTCGGAGTGCGGCAACGGCAAGCAGGAGCTGGGCGAGCAGTGCGACGACGGCAACGCCGTGGCCGGCGACGGATGCGAGGAGGGGTGCGTAGCGACCGAGGGCTCGGTGGTGGTCACGGCCACGTGCGGGAACGGGGCGCAGGACGCGGGCGAGCAGTGCGACGACGGCGGGCACTTCGAAGGCGACGGCTGCGACGAGGTGTGTCAGCTGGAGGCGTCGGTGTGCGGCAACGCGAAGGTGGAGCCCGGCGAGGGCTGCGACGATGGAAACACCGTGGCCGGTGACGGCTGCGCCGCCGCTTGCGCCACCGAGGCGGTCTGCGGGACCACGGACGTGGAGCTGGGCGAGGGCTGCGACGACGGCAACACCGTAGCGGGCGACGGCTGCAACGCGGTGTGCAAACTCGAGTTCTGTGGTGACGGCGTGGTGCAGGCAGACGAGCAGTGCGACGACGCCGACGAGAACAGCAGCGTGACGCCCGACGCGTGCCGCGACACCTGCCAGCTGCCGTTCTGCGGCGACGGCGTGGTCGACCAAGGCGAGTGCGACGGGCAGAGTCCGTGCGCCGCCGACTGCGGCCTGGTGGAGCCCAAGGCCCCGGGGGGCTCGTGCGGGCGGTGCGACATCCGCTCGGACAGCGGAGGCGCCACTCGGGAGGGGACGTTCGCCGCGGTGGTGCTGGTGGCCTTGGCGGGGCTGGTGCTGGCGGGGCTCCGCCGATCCTGATCCGCGCTCAAGCGGGGACGCCAGGCCTTGATGCATCGACTCCCGCATCGCCCTGGCCGCGGGGAGCGCCGCGCTCACCCCGTGACCTCCTCGGTCTCGATTCACGGCACGGGAGCGGCCGCGGTCGGTTGTCCGGCGTTCGGCGCGAGCTCGCTGGCCTCGCAGCGGGAGCGACGCGTAGAGTAGGACCCGATGCGCATCGCACTCGTCCTCGTCCTCGCCGCGTGCACCGCCACCCCGGACGCCGCCGATGTGGCCGCGTTCGTCGTGCCCGACTTCCTGCACGTCGACTTCGACTTCGGCCCGCTGCCCACCACCGCCCCCCCCCAAGTGGGCGGCGGCGCTGAGCTGAGGCGCTACTGCACCAGCGTCGAGCAGTGCGTCACCACGGAGGTCTATCGACCGGCCAACACGAGCCTCCCGGTCGAGCGCGCGGCGGGCCACCGAATACCCGAGCTCTCACGCCTCCTCCGGGTGTTCGCTGCGCCTCAGATCAAGGCGGTGGCGACCCGGGTAGGCAACGTGGCCAATGGCTCACCCATCGGAGACACCCTCCCCGCGCTCCCCGCGCTGGGCGCGCAGGCCGAGATCCAGAGCGTGTACGGCCGACGGATGCTTCCGCTGCCCAAACTATACGCCGGCTACCGAAGTCTGGCGCTCGCTCGCTCCCGGGTGATCACCGCGGTCCGGATCCCCGCACCACCCGCGGCTGCCCTGCTCAGCACGGTGAAGGTGTGCCAGCGCAAGGACCTCGACAGCTCGTTCGTCGGCGCGGCACCTGTGCTTCGGCGAGACACCGAGGACCGAGCCGAGGGCCGTCGCCTCCTGGCCGGCAACCTCTACCAGCGTTTCACGCTCGAGCACAGTGCGCGGAGCTGACGCTCTCGCGAGAGGGCGCTGAGCCGTGGCGGCGACTCCACCGGAACCGCTTCCCACGCCGCTCTCATCGGCCCCCACCGGCTCGTTCGGCGACGACACGCTGGCCCCCCAGGACCTCGGCAGCGCATCGCGTCGCCTCGACCCGGGGACGCGCGTCGACGGCTACGAGGTACGTCGCTTCATCGCCGAGGGAGGTTTTGGGCAGGTCTACCTCGCGCGAGACGTCGCCCTCGGCCGTTTCGTAGCGCTGAAGGTCGCGCGGCAGGAGCACCTCTCGCCGGAGCGAGAGGCCGAGCTTGCGCGGGAGGCGAAGGTCACCGCGCAGCTCAGCCACCCGAACATCCTCACAGTCCTTGGGCTCGGGCGCGCGAATGGTCGACCCTACGTCGCCCTGGAGTACCTGGCGGGAGAGTCGCTGGAGCAGCGGCTTCGGGCGGAGCGTCTCCCCGTCCGGGAGGTGATGGGGCTCGCTCGCGACCTCTGCGACGCGCTGGCGGCCGCCCACGCAGCCGGGATCATCCATCGAGACATCAAGCCCGCGAACCTCATCGTTCCAGCGGATGGTCGCCTCCGGGTGGTGGACTTCGGGCTCGCCACCGCGCTAACGGGCTGGGACGGGAGGATCGCCGGGACACGCGGGTACCTCGCTCCGGAGTGCCTCCGGGGAAGCCCGCCTTCGACCAAGGCGGACATCTTCTCCGTGGGAATGACCCTCACGCGGCTGCTCCTTGGCCCGGAATGGGAGGCTGACCCCACGGACACCGCCGAGGCGTTTGCCGAGCGAGTTGCGCTGCGTCTCTCGGCGGAGGGGTCAGTCCCGAAGGGGGCGCGGGACCTCGTGGTGCGGTGCCTCCGAGTATTGCCCGACCAACGCCCGACCGCGGGCGAGCTCGTGGAGGCGTTCGAAGACCTCGTCGAGCGCAGGCGGCGCACAGTCGACGGCGCGCCGTTCCTGGGGCTGAGCGCGTTCGACGAACAACAGAGCTCCCTGTTCTTCGGCCGGGAGGCCGAGCTCGCAGCCGCTGCGGAGCGCCTGCGACACACGTCGTTCTTGCTGATCGCCGGGGCTTCCGGGGTTGGCAAGAGCAGCTTCGTGCGCGCAGGCCTCATCCCGGCTCTGCGGCTCCGCGGCGAGCTCGAGCTCCTCACCTTCCGGCCCGGACGAGTTCCGCTCCGCGAGCTCGCGCTCCGACTCACTGGCTTCGGCTCCGCGTCAGGCGAGCCGGTCCCCCGGGAGACGGGCGGCAGCCAGCGTGCGGCGTCCCTGGAGTCCGAGCTTCGCGCCCTCCCCTGGGCTGCGGGCCGCCGTCTCCATGAGCTGGCGAGACAGACGGGGCGGCGCGTCGTCCTCCTCGTCGATCAGCTCGAGGAGGCCTTTGGCGGTGACGCGGCCGCCGAAGGCCCGATCTTGCTCCGGTCTCTTCTTCAGGCCGCCTCGGAGCCCCTGGGGCCCGTGCTCGTGATCACCACGGTCCGCGACGACTGCCTGAGCCGCCTGCTCGCGCAACCCGAGGCGAGCGACGTACTCAGCAACGCGCTCATTCTCCTCCCACCGTCTCGAGATGCCCTGCTCGCCATCGTGACACGCCCGGTCGAGCGGCAGGGGTATGCGTACGAGGACGACCTCGCCCAGCGGATGGTGTCTGCGGTAGACGGGGCGCCTGCCGCCCTCCCGCTCCTGCAGTTCGTCGGGCAGCTGCTCTGGGCCGAGCGCGATGCAGCGCGCCGCGTTCTCACCTCCGCCGTTTACGAGCGGCTGGGCGGTGTCGAGGGAGCGCTCGCCAGGTACGCAGAGCGCGTCCTGGCTGCGATGCCACCTTCCGACCAGCTCGTCGCCCGGGCCCTCTGCTTGAGACTCGTCGCGCCCGATGGAACCCGGCGCATGGTGGACCGCGTGGGACTCCTCGATGGACTCGAGGAGCGCGGCGAGCGCGTGCTCGAAGCGCTGATCACGTCTCGTCTGCTCACTGTCCGGCGCGCGGCGGCGAGCCAAGAGGTCATGGCCGAGCTGAGCCACGAGTCCCTGGCCCGGAGCTGGCCCAGCCTCTCGCGTTGGCTCCTCGAGAGCCGCGAAGACCACGCGCTCCTCAGCGTGGTAGAGGCCCGGCTCTCCCTTTGGCAGGAGAACGGCCGAGCGGACCATGACCTCTGGGTGGCACCAGAGGTGCTCGCGGCCCACCAGCGCCTCACCCGCCCGGAGGTCGTCCTCACCGATGCCGTGCGTCAGTTCTTGCAAGTGAGCGCGGGCGCGCAGCTCGGCCGACAGCGGCGGCGGCGCCGGTTGACGCTGGGGGCGATCGCCACGCTTGCCGTCATCGCGGTTGCGGCCTCGCTCCTGGCGCTCCGGTTTCGGGAGCAGGAAGCGACGGCGCGCGAGCAGGCTGAACGCATCGATCTTGCGCGCGCCGACATCGGGCGCGCCACGCTCGAGCTGGTCCCCTACGGTTGGTCGACGACGGGCACGTTTCATACGCGCCACCTGGACGCCGCCGCTCTCCCGCTCGAGCTGGCCCTCTATCGACCAAGCGCCCAGGAGCCTTGGAGACCCGCCGAGGCGATCCCCAGCGACCTCTGGTCCGTAGTCACGGCCGAGCGGGGCCCTATTCGTCGCGTCGAGGTCACCGCGCCCGGCGGAGCGCTCATCATCTCAGTCACCGGACGGGGCGGTGCGTGCGGGCCCAGCTGGCTGAGAGTCGCCGGGTTCCCCGGGTACGCCGGGCGCGACGGGCAGACCACCATCAGGCTGGAGGTGCCTGCGTGCGAGATCACTGAAGGGACGGCCCTCCCCGTCTCCGGCGGGGCGTTCGCCGCCGAGGGTCCGGGCGTCCCCGCGGCCACCCACGACGAGTACGTGCAGCCAGAAGAGACCGTGGTCATCCCTGCTTTCTACCTCGACGCGACCGAGGTGCCGCGTGAGCTGTTCGACCGCTTTCGAGGCCTCGCTGCCGTCACCGGGCTGTCCGCGCCTGACCTGCCCGGCACCGACGGCCTCGCCTCGCTTCGGGAGCCCGACGCGCCGGCCACCGGTCTGACGGCGGACCTCGCCGATGCGTTCTGTCGCTACCTCGGCGGCCGCGTGCCTTCATCGGTTGAGTGGGAGAAGGCGGCACGCGGTGGTGCCGACCTTGGCGGACGCCCCAACCCGTTTCCACGGAGAGGCTATCCCTGGGGCGATGGGCGTGTCCCGGTCAGCTGCGCCAACCTCGCCGGCGATGCGGACGGCTACCCGGTCGTGGCTCCGGTCACGGCGTTCCCCGAGTGCGCTGGGCCATACGGTCACCTGGGCCTCGCTGGCAATGTCTGGGAGTGGACGTCCACTGCCGGGGCGGGCAGCTCCTCGATGCGGCTCGCGCGAGGCGGCGCATGGACTTCAGAGGCTGCGCTCGACGAGGCCCACCTCGCCTACGTGAACACGCTCAACAGGGCGTACTTCACCTTCGCGTACGGGGTTCGGTGTGCGTATGACGCGGTACCCGAAGCGCCGGCGCGCGCCGCGCCTACGGTGCGCGCCTCGGAGGTACGACGGCTGATCGTGGAGGGGAAGTCGCACGGGCCGGGGACCTACCCGGAGAACGTCGAGCTCTCGATGCAATCTACGTGGCTGAGGATCCGCGAGACCGAGATCCTGGAACTCGATGGGACGCTGATGGCCAACACCTCGAGCCGCCGCCTCGCCCTGGAGCGCGTGACCTTGCTCGGTCACGGAAACCCGGGGCAGTTTAACCTGGGAGGTGACACCGCGCTCAGCGGCACGGCAACGGTGGAGGACTTCCGGCGCGCCCTCGGTCCCTGGACGCGCGCGAGCGGCGGCCTGCAGCTCGACCTCTACGGCTGCTCGACCGGCTCTGACACGCCCGGTCCGGGTCATGTCGGCTACTTGCTGCTCGAGAAAACCGCAACCGAGGCGCACAAGGTCGCCAGCGCGGCGAAGACGACGATCGCGCGGGCGCCGATCTGCGGCCTGTTCGCCCAACAGGTCGACCGCCAGGGTGAGCTGCCGGCGTACTCCCCGGTGCTCTCGGTCGGCCATGACGGCGCCGCGACGCAGCCGCGTGACCCGAGGTGCCAGGCACAGATGTGGACGGGCCCCGCGATCGCGGCTGCGCTCCGGTGGTCACCGGCCTTGCCGGCGGACTGTTGGGAGCGGCTCAACGGCGCAGACGAACGATGGGTGGATCTCTCCGCCGCGGCGCTTGAAGGCGTGCGTCCCCTCGCCGCGTGGGCCGACCTCCCGGCGCTGACCGGATGCGCGGTCGACGGGGTGGATTACGCGGCGGTTCGGTTGCCCTCGGGACTCGCCGGGCTGCAGCTACGGCCCGGAGAATGCGAGCCCTGATACCGCGCCAGAGGAGGGAGCGATCATCAAGGTGCAGCGGCGTAGGTGGGAGAGAACGTCGGCGCGCTCCGCGAGCTAGGAACCGAAGCTGGCCTCGTTCACGCTGACCCGAACTCCAGTCGTCGGGAGGAAGCGCCGAGGCTCCTTCGGCTTCCCTCCCTTCGGATCGTAGTCCGTCACGCTCACCATCGGATACTCCGTAGCCCGTACGTCCACATGGGTGTGGTCGGTGAGGTCGAGCGAGAGCTTCTCGAAGCCCGGCGGGATGACTTCGTGTTCATCCTTCAGCTTGGCCACCCCGCGCGCCTCGACGCTTGTGCCGTTGACCTCTGCCTTGTCCCGGGTCTGCTGTTTCACGCGCACGAGGGTCTTGAACTCCACCGATCGCTGGAACACGAACACCGTGCCAGCCAGCGCCGCCGCGTCCTCGTCGGTGAGCGCAGCGGGTTTCGGCGAGACGATTCGCGTCTGGAGGTCGGTCTTCGTCCAGCCGAGGAACGGCTCGGCGAGCTGCCCGAAGTTGAGCTGCGTGTCGTCCCCACCACCGTCCAAGATGGGTTTCAGCGTCGGCTTGGCCGTGTTGTCTCCATCATCGATCCGCAGGACGAAGGGGTCCGACTTCTTGCGCTTCTTCTTGTTCCCGTGATGGTCGGTCTCCTCCACCACCGTAAACCGGGGGATTGGCGCTCCATCCTTGCCGAGTGTGAGGACGTGGAGGTGCTCGGCCGTCAGCGTTCCCAGGTAGTCACGGGAGACAGGAGGCTTGCCCGCGTCTTGCGGATGTTTGGGATCACCCGAGCGGCCGATGCTGTGCCGATTCCGATAGTCTTCGGAGAGCACCAGGACGCCGGTCGTGCCCCGAATGGGGCTCGACGAGTACCGGGCACACACGTCGCTCACGTGGTCGAGGTCGACCGCGTAGAGCGCCGAGGTCCCGCGCGGGATGAAGGAGACGACGTGCGTGAGGGTGTCGTAATCCACGAAGTAGACGGTCGTTCCGTAGTAGGGGTTTTTCATTACCCCGTTGCAATAGCTGCACGGCATGGATGCTCCTTGAAGGGCCACGAGTTCGGGCTCCCCGGTCGGCTCGCCGAGGGGCGCCCCGCAAGCTAGGTCATCGAGCCACCCCCCGGCAAGACGGCCGCCACCGCGCTCCAGCGGGCCCGAGGCCGTCTCACGCTTTCCGTGGGCTGCGGGGGGGGCCCGCCGGCGGGGGGCCCGATGCTGGCTTGAAGTACGCATTATCCGTGCCTTGGCGACCATCACGGCCGGCCGCCTCAGCCGATCCTCATCCGGGCTCAGCGGGGACACCCGGCCTTGAGGCACCGCGGGTGGCGCCCTGGGAGCCCCCCTACGGGAGGAAGACCGCCGGGCTCATGCCGCGGATCCGGTTGTTCGCCACCGGCGGCGCCGAGGTGGACGCGTGTGCTTCGGCCACGGCCCAGCGCGGCGTGGCCTTCTTCAGGACCACGTCGGCGTCGAAGCGCACCACGTCGCCCGCGTAAGGGGCGAGCGGGATCGTCTGGTCCAAGACGCCATCGACGTACACATCCAGCGTCTCGATGGGCATCCACGACGGCCCCTGCACGCGGACGTGCACGATGGAGGCGCTGACGGCCTCGATGGTGATGAACGGGCCGTTGGTGGCGATCGTCCGCCGCATGAGCACGCCCTGGTTCGCCTCGGTGGCGGTGAGCTTCGCCGGGTCGTCGTCGGCGACCTCGACGTAGGTGCGCGCGTGTCCGCAGCGCGTGCCGATGGAGTGCGCGTCGCTCACGCCGGTGGCGGCGACCGAGAGCCCCTCGTCGATGAACGAGAACCAGTCCGCCATGAGCTCCTCGTAGCCGTGACCGTCGTCGTTGATCAGCTCCATCGCGGTGAAGCGCATGTCGGCCAGGAGGCCCACGTCCCGGTGATCGGGGTCCCAGCCCACCTGGGTGAAGGTCTCGGCGCTGCTCTTCGAGCGGCCGTGGTTGATCTGGACCACCCGCCCCGGGGTCTCGGGCGCCAGGAGCCCCATCAGCTCGCCGAACTCGAGCCCCTGCCACGCGGGCGCGCCCCGCGAGGCCTTGTCTTTGTCGACTTCGAGCGGCCAGACGTTGACGTGGCCCCAGCGCGAGGTGGAGACCTCGACCCCGATGCCCACGACCAGGCGGCCAGCCAGCGACGCCGGGACGGACGCCGAGTAGTCCGTGACCAGATCGTGGTCCGTGGCCACGGCGTACTCGACCCCCTCGGCGGAGCAGGCCACCACCCGCGCCGGCAGCGGCACGCTGGAGTCCGTGGACCACTCGGAGTGCAGGTGGAAGTCCGCCGCGATCCAGCCGCTCGTATCGACCGAGCGCTTCACCACGGGAGACCAGGTGACCGTCTCACCCGCCGTGAGCACCACCTCGCGGGTGTCGAGCTCGTACTCGAAGCCGCGGGAGGCGTGGACCGTGTGGGTGCCGGGGGCGAGCGGGACCCGGGTCTCGCCCGGCGGGAGCGGCACGGTCTCGCCATCGATGGTGAGCCGGGTCGCCTCGGGGACCGTGACCACCAGCGACCCGGCGGCCTCGGCCGAGAGCGCGAGGCCCGTCACCGGCGCGTCGAGGGTGACGTCTGCGCTGACGGGAGCGCCGGGCAGCCGTCCGGGGCCCTCCGTGGTGAGCTTGTACAGACCGATCGGCAGGGTGCCAGCGAACGCGCCGGTGGCGTCCGGGCGGAACGCGCTGACCCGGGCGTTGGCGGCGTCGCGGGCCACGACCTCGACCCCCGGCCCCGCGCCGGAGACCGTGCCCGACACCTTGCCGACCGGCGTGAGCCGAAGCGCCCAAGTGGCGTCAAGAGCGCTCGACAGCGCCCCATCCGTGACGAGGAACCAGTGGGTCCAGGTGGTCGCGTCATCGGTGGCCACGAGCGAGGGTCCAAAGAGCAGGCTGAGCCCGCCGAACTCGGCGACGGTGAAGGGGTCGTCCGCGACGATGCCGTAGCCGACCTCGGGCCCGGTCATCGAGACCCAGCCGTTCACGAGGTCGTTGACGATCTCCACGCCGCCGCCCGGAAAGTTGACGATCGCCGCTTGCGCGGTGGGCGTGCCCACTGTCTCCGCGGTGATCTGGACGGCCGACTCGCCCGCGGCGAGCCGATAGGTGACCTTGAGGCTGAGCCCCGCGATCCCCAGGCCGCCGATGTAGCCGTCGACGATCTTCGGGAGCACCGCGGAGCCCTCGTAGACCACCTCCGCGGCATCGGCCAGGTTGTGCGGCGTGACGGTGCCCCGCCCAAAGCCGTGAAACTGGAGCAGCGGCACGTGCTCTTGGAGCTGGTCGGCCTCGGGCGGCAGCCCTTCCGGGAGCGCGTCGACGATGGCTCCCCCGCCCAGCCCCGCGAGGTAGAGGGCCTCGTCGCCACTGCGAATCACCACGCGGATCACGTCGTTGCGGAGGACGATGTCGCCTGGACGGGCGTCGGCCATTCGGCCCGCCCCGATCACGTCGGTGTCGGCGGCGCTGAGCACATAGGCGCGGGGCCCGCTCGTCGGGACGACCGGCCCGGTGTCCGGCTCCTCGGTGGTGGTGTCCGGGGGAGCGGCATGGTCGCTCGCGGCGGGCGCGTCCGGGGGCGCGGGGCCAAGGTCCACAGGTACCGCGTCCGCGGTTCCGGAGGGCGAGGTGGTGGCTTCGGCGCAAGCGAGGGCGAGGAAGACGAGGGGTGTGAGACGCATGATCCCGGCATCATGACACATTCCCGTCACCTCGGGAGAGCCCGCTTGGAAGGGCCGTGGTGCCGGGGCTTGCCCGTTGCCGCCTCAGCCGTCCGTCCACAGTGGTATCCGCGGCGCGGGCCGGGTGGCCTTTGGCAGAGTCTTCAGCGTGGCGAGGTGCGTGGCGAAGTCTATGGCGACGGACCCGAGCGCGCCGGCGTTTGGACCCACCACATACAGCCGCTGGGCGGGCACCTTGAACTCCCGGTACACCTCGATGTCGGTGGTCGCGTTGCCGTACGCCGCGGCGATGCGCAGCTTGGCGCCGCTGGTGAGGCGACTGAAGGCGCCGCGCTTGAACGTACGCACTGCGTCACCCGGGATAACGTCTCGGACGCGATCGGAGAGCAGGACGGGGCCCGGCGGGAAGCCCTTCGCGGCGAGCCACGCTCGGGTCAGTCCCCGGAGGTTGTCGGGGCGCGCGGTCACGTACACCACCAGATACCCGAGCGCGGCCCAGCGCTCCGCCACGGCGGCCGCCCCTGGGCGAATCGCGGGCACGTAGCTACGGTCCTCGAGTAACGCTCTGATCTCCTTGATGATCTCCGCATCGCTCGTGGTGAGGGTTCCGTCGATGTCGAAGATCACCGCGTCCGTCTCCGGCGCCACCACGGTGAGCAGCTGGCTCGCGGACGAGGCGTCGCCTCTCACGTGGAACCGGACAGGCCATGCACCCACCGGGAGCGGCGGGCTCAGCGTGTGGAAGACGCGGCCTCCGTCGTCAGCCACACCCTCGACCGCCGGGTGGCGACCTTCGCGCGTGGTGACCACCGTCGCGCGACGCTCCCAGCCCCGGGCGCCGCCGACGAACACGTCGACGTCCTCCTCCTTGAGGTCCTTGTCGACGTCTCCGTACGCGAACTTGGCGATGGCCCACTGAGGCGCGCCGACAACGACCACGGCGTCGCGGCCCCGGTGGTTCGCCGCCCCCTGCGCGACCGTCCAAGTCCGGGTGCTGTCGCGCCGGAAGCCGACCGCAGGTGGGCCCTGGAACGGCGGGGCCGCCAGCAGCGCTGCCAGGACAAGCGCGATCACGCTGCCCGCTGCTCCGCCAGCGCCGCGGCGTGCACGGCGTCCGTGACTGCGGTGTGGAGGGTGCGGTCGAGGGCATCCGGCAGCAGCTCGCCATCCGGCGCCCTGGCGGCGATGGCCTTCGCCGCGGCGATCTTCATGGCAAGCGTGATCCGAGGCGCCTCTGCCATCATGGCGCCGCGGAAGAGCCCGGGGAAGCCGAGCAGGTTGTTCACGGCGGCGCCGTCGACCGCGTACGCCGCGCCGGCCGCCAACGCCTCATCGGGGTCGATCTCCGGATCCGGGTTCGAGAGCGCGAAGATGATCTGCCCCTTCTTCACCTGCGAGGGCTTGATCAGGCCGGGGACGCCGGTGGTGGCGATCACGACGTCGGCGTTCGCGAGCGCATAGTCCAGCGTGACCAGCTGCGCACCCGGCACCCAGTCGAGCGACTCGGTGCGTTTGTCGACGGCCAGCACCTTCCGGACTCCGAAGCCCAGCATCAGCTCGGCGATCCCCACTCCGGCGGCGCCGAGCCCGATCTGCGCCACCGTGAAGCCCTGCGGATCGAGGCCCAGCTCCTCGGACACCCGCAGGAGCCCGGCGAGCGCAGCGACCCCGGTCCCGTGCCGGTCGTCGTGCATGACCGGGATGTCGAGGGCGGCGTCGAGCGCGCGCTCGATGGCGAAACACGCGGGGCTCGAGATGTCCTCGAGGTGGATGCCGCCGAAGGTGGAGGCGATCGTGACCACGGTCTTCACGAACTCGTCGACGTTCTCCGTATTGACCAGGATCGGAACGGCGTTGAGGCGCACGAGCTCACTGTAGAGCGCCGCCTTACCCTCCATGACCGGCATCGAGGCGCGCGTCCCGATGTTGCCGAGGCCGAGGACCCGCGTGCCGTTGGTGACCACCGCGACCGTCCGCCCGATGCTGGTGTAGCGCATGGCGAGGGTGGGGTCGTCCTTGATGGCGAGGCAGACCTGGGCCACGCCGGGCGTGTAGATGCTTCGGAGAACCGACGCACGGTCCAGCTTCAGCGTGCTGCGCGAGGCGATCTTGCCGCCTTCGTGCAGCGCGAAGACCCGGTCGACCTGCCCGAGCAGCTGAAGCCCGTCGGTCTCGGCGATGCTCTGGACCAGCGCACCGAGCCGCTCCGCGTCGAGCTCCACGGTGACCTCACGCACGCAGAAGCTGCGCCCGATGTGGACCGTCTCGATCTCCTGGAGCTGGCCGCGCACCCGAGCGACGAGCTCCGTGAACCGCGCGAAGGTGCCGGACTTGTTACGAGTCTTGATGCGGAACGTCTGGATTGAGCGCAACGGGGTCTCCTCGGGGCAGCGGCGCAGCATAAGGGCGGCGCCGGCGGGGGTCCACGTTCGGGTTTCTTGCGAACCAGCGAGCGGGGAGTGAGCTTCCCCACAGCCGAAGGAGGCTGACCATGAACGACTCGCCCCCCCCAATCGACTCCGGGGCTTACCCGAGGTGGCTCCAGCTCGGACTCTTCGGCCTCGCGGTCGGGCTCTTCATCAGTGGGCTGGGCCAGTGGTTCGCGCCCAGCACGATGGCCACGCTCGGCCGCTTCTTCCTCATCCCGGGGGGGGCGTTGGTGACCGCGGCGATCGCCGTGGCGGGCCTCACGGCCCACGATCTCTCGACCGGCGTTCGGATGGCGGCCCTGATCGGGGCCGGTCTCCTCGCCTGCGTCACGCTGTAGCCAAGGGGGCCGCCGATGTACGACTGGAAGAAGCTGCTCGACCTGTCCGAGAGCTACACGATCTACGTGATCCTGGGCGCCTTCGCGGTGATCGCCGGGGCCACGCTTGCGAACCTCGGGAACTTCTTCGCCCCGAGCGCGATGCAGGCGCTGGGGGGCCTCCTGAGGTCTCCTGGGCGGGCGCTGTTCGTGGCGGGTTTTCTCGCGGCGGGCATCGCCGGCAACGTGTTGCCGAACAGCCTCCGGATCACGTGTATCGCCGTGGGCGTGGTGCTGTTCCTACGCTTCCTGGCGTCGCCCGAGCTGAGCCGCCTGCTCTAGGGCTGAAGCGCGGGCGCCGGGGTGCTGGCGTCGGCGGTGATCCGAGGCAGCGGGACGTTCCGGTCGAGCGACGCCCTGGCGTCCTTGGCGCCACCCTGCTGATTCGCGCGCTGCTGGTCGCTCCCCTGCGCGTTGACGGCCGTCCCGGTGAGCTGCTTGCCGGTCTCCGAGGCCGCGTTGTCGACCACGCTGCGCCCCACGGCCCGCACCCCCTGGCCCATGATGGCCTGGGTCATGGGCTGACCCGCGAGCGGCTGCAACGCGCGCATCACGGCCTCCGTAGCGGGCTGCGTGGCTTTGATCACCGCGCGGTCCACCACCTGGGTGGGTCGGAGTCCCTGTGCGTTGACCCGCATCGAGCCCATGCCGCTGGAGACCCCGCCGCCCACGAAGCCACCGAGGAACGCTGAGCCGATAGCGCCCCACGTGATGTCCTTCTCGGGGTCGATGGCCCGCTTGATCACCTCGCTGACCACCTCGGTGACGCCCGCGAGCGTGGCGTCGAAGGTGATCTTCACGGCCACCTTCACCGCCGACTGCACGGCGACGTTGGCGATACGTCCGGTCACCGCGGTGGCGACGCTGGCGCCCCAGCCGGAGCCCACGCCTGCCGTAGCGAAGGCGACGACGCCGCCGATGGCGCCGCCGATGGCCTCTCCAACGTAGGTCTGCCAGCTGGACATCTCGCCATCTACGAGGTCGCACGCCGCCTGCTTCGCGACCGCCACCGCCGCCCCGACGAGGCCGGCGATGAGCAGACCCGCGAGCAGCCCGACGCCGCTCGCGACCAGCGCAGCCACCACGATCGCGACCACGATGGCCGCGATGATGTTGATGATGATCTTGAGGACGGTCTTCCAGGCCGGCTGGACCTTCTTGGCGGCCTCCTCGGCTTTGGAGGAGATCGTCCCCGCCATGTCGCGGAGCGACGCGTCCAGGCCCGCGCGGAAGTCGGTCTCGGTCTTCGTGAGCGAGGTCGCGAGGTTGGTCTGGATGTTCGTGAAGTCGGTCTGAAGGCTGGTCTTGGCGCCGTCGATCGACGTGGTAGCTGTGCGCAGGATCTCCGTGCCGCGCGTGGTATGCCCCGTGGCCGCCTCGGTCATCCCCGTGGAGGTCAAGGTGGCGAGCTCGCGGGTGCTGGAAGCGAACGAGGTGGAGATCCCCGCCGCCTGCTCGGATCCCTGCTTCAGAAGCTCCTGGAAGCTGGCCTCGAGACCCGTGGCGTGCTCGCCCATGGCCGAGACCTGTCCGGAGACCGACTGCCCCACGGAGGTCTGGATCGAGGTGACTGCGCCGTCGAGCTCCCCGAGGGTGGCGCTGAGCGCCTGATTCAGCCCGTCCACGTCCGGGAAGTCGGCGCCGGCGCCCATCCCCGAGACGCCCTGCACCTGGGTGCGGATCTGTCCCGCTGCCTGGGTGAGCTGCTCTTCCACAGTGCGGGTGAGCGCCGACGACTGTTCCGCCACCTGTTGGGCCGCGGCGGTAGCGTTGTCGCTCAGCGTCTTGGTCTGGGTGCGCTCGCTGGTGCGGAGCGTGGCCTGCTGGGTCTGACTCTGGGTGGCGATCGACGTGACCGCCGACTCGAGGGCGCGGTCGATCGCCGTGTTGGCCGCGGTGGCGGACGATTCGACCTGCCGAATGGCCCCGTTCTTCGACGCCGTGATCTGGTCGGTGGCCGCCTTGATGCGGTCCGTGAGCCCCTTGGTGACGTCCGCTTCGGCCGCAACGACGGCCGCCGCCGTCTCGGTGGCCTTGCGGATGAACTCGTCGCGATAAGCGGCCGCCACATCGTTCGCGGCGCCCGCGCGTGCGCGCTGCTTGTTGCGGTTGTATTCGTCGCCTTCGAAGAAGCCGCCATCCGGCGCGCGGGGGTTGGTGTAGCGAGTGGCCGCCTGCCGGCCCTGCGCGACGGCCGCGGCCCCCTTCTCCGTACCGATGCCGGTGATGTTGCGACCGGAGGTCTGGAACGCTTGGCTCACCTGCCCGCGCAGGGCCGTGTCCATCCGCGCGATCTCTTCGGCGGCGGTCCGCGCGGCGGCTTCGATGGCGGCCTTGCGGGTGGTGGTCTCCGCGGCCACCGTGTCCTTGGCGGTCTGGGCCGAGGCCCTCACACGAGCGGTGGCGATCCCCGCGTTGCGAACCACCTGCCTGCGAGCGCCGTCGAAGGCCGTGCGTAGGGCCTGTGTGTTCTGCGATAGCGCCGTGGCGATCCGACCCGAGCTCTCGGTGGCCGCCTGGGCCAGCTGCCCGACGCTGCTCGTGCGGAACTGGTCGAGGGACGCCGCCTTGGCCTCGCCGGCGCTCGTGAAGGCGGCCACCGACGCGGCCGCCTGCTGGCGTCGCTGATCCTTGATCCCCTGCGTCTCGTCAGCGCCGAGAGAGCGCACCACGGGCGTGGCGGTGCCGTCACCGGTGGCGGGCTTCCGATCGAGGTCAGCCGGGTCGTTCGGGACGAAGACGACCATGCCACCCGGCCGGTCCTCGATCACGTGCCCCCGGGCCTGGTCGGCCGGCGCGATCCCGAACTGCACGGGTGGGATCGCGGGCGCTCCCATCGGGGGCGGCGGCGGCGGCGGCGCGGCGCCGGGCAGGTCCTTCGGGGCAGGCGTGGTGTTCTGCTCCTCTTGGGTCTCCTGGCCTTCGGTCTCGCCGCCTTCCTGCGCGGGCTCGCCCTGGCCCTTCACGGGCTCCGGTGTGGCCTTGCCGTTCTTGGGCTGCGTCAGCTGCTGGTCCGGGCCGACTCCCTGGGTTTGGGGGCCACCCGGTGGCGCCGGAGGGTCGGCAGCGGGGAGGTGGGCTTGCGGATCGAGTCCTTGGGCCTGGTTCGCGTCCTGGACCTGCTCCTCCGACGCGTCTGGCGCCAGCGCGAGACCCTCCGGGGGGTCGACCGGCTCCGGCTTCTTGTCTTCCTCTTGGCCCTGGGCGGCCGTGCCCTCGTGCTCCTCATCGGTGCCCACGTCGGCCGCGAGGGCCGTGGGCGCGAGGGCCGAGACCGGGGCGCTGACGGCCCCCTGCCCTGCGAAGCGCTGGGACAAGACGCGCGCTTCGGTCTCGGGGCCAGGCCCCACGCCGGGCGTCACGACCGCGCGCTGCGCGACGTGGACCACCTCGTGCGCCAGCAGCGCCTTGCCGTCACGCGTCGCGGGATCGTAGCGCCCCGGATCGAGGTAGACGGTGTTGCCCACCGAGAGCCCGCGCGCGCCACGACCGCCGGTGACCGCGCCGGCGTGCTCGGTGGTGTCGACCGTGACGGCGTCGCGGCCAAGCCCGAGGCCGGTGGTGAGGGACTCGAGCAGCCGCTGCGTGGCGGCAGCGCGCACGCCGTCGGCGTCCATGACCCCTGGGCGCCCGCCGCGCCGCGAGGCACCGGTGAAGGCCTGCTGCGCCGTCTCGTGCCCGGCGGCCTCTTCCACGGCGCGCCAGGCGGCGCCGCGCTCCGTCTCCTGAAAGCCTCGGGTGTCCATGAGGTGCTCGAGGCGCGCCCCAAGCTCACGGGCGTCGCCGCGGTGGGCGCGGACGACCTCGGTGACCTCGTCCAGGGCCGCAGAGCGGCGCGAGGTGCGTTCCCGCTCCGAAGTTCGCTCGTGCCTGCGCTTAAAGGCCGTATCGCGCGCCATGGGTCACCTTCCTGTGGAGCTGCCCGGGTGTCGGGAGGCTACTCCACATGCCACGTCAGGCCCAGGCCTCCCGGTGCATGTGGTCGTGAGGAGCAAGCCCCACCCGAGCCGCGACCCGAGGCGCGAAGCAAGAAACGGGCCTCTGGGGACGAGACGGAAGCAGGGCTCGCGGGGTTGCGTGCTCGGCACGGGTCGAGCGGGCCGAAACGTGGACTGGGGCGCTCCGAGCCGGATCGCTTCGGCCCGGCGGCGCTCGGGCGAGCCGCGGGAGAGGCGCGGTCAGCCCCCCCGTGCGGGGACGTTGGTCCCAGGCGTGGGGGGTCCACTGGCCCCCTTACCGTGGCCTGGCAGCCGCACCAGCTTCCCGGCCGCGGCGCACTCGTCTCGGCAGGCCTCCGCCAGGATCGCCTGCGTGAGGCGGCGCTTCGAGTGGTCGGGTTCGTCGGCCGCGCGGTAGGCCGCGCGCATGATCGCGTTCTTGATCTCGCCGCCGGACATGTCGATGTCACGCGCCAGCAAGGCGAAGTCCACATCCGGGGCCAGCGGGACGCTCTTCGGACACAGCGTCTTCCAGATGCGGTGCCGCTCCGCGGCGCCCGGGCGCTCGAACGTGACCCGGAACTGGATGCGGCGGACGAGGGCGGAGTCGAGCGAACCGAAGTGGTTCGTGGTGAGCATGCAGATCCCCGGGAAGCGCTCGATCTCCTGCAGGAGCAGGTTGACCTCCATGTTCGCGTAGCGGTCGTTGGACGAGCGCACCTCCGCCATGCGGCCGGAGAACAGGGCGTCGGCTTCGTCGAAGAGCAACATCGAGTGGCTGAGGCGGGCGAGGCGGAAGATCTCGCGGATGTTCTTCTCGGTCTCGCCGACCCACTTGCTGACGACCTCGGGCAGGTTCACGCGGTGGAGCGGTCGGCCCACCTCGGTGGCGAGGATCTCGGCGCAGAGCGTCTTGCCGGTACCCGGCGGCCCGTCAAAGAGAATGATGATGCCGCGGCCCGTGGCCAGCCGCTCACCGAAGCCCCATTGGTTGAGCACGAAGGTCTGGTTGCGGCAGGCGGCGCGGATCTCGCGGAGCTTCGTCTCTGCCGCCTCGGGGAGCACCACGTCCTCGAGGCGCAAGTGCGTGGTGGAGCGCTCGGTGAGCTTCTCGAGCTTGTACCGGAGCTGCGAGCGGCAGCCCGCTTCGAGGAGCTCGTTGGTGAGCGCTGGCGCTTCGGGGTTCTCGGCGAGCGAGCGGTTCACCGCGAACAGCACCGCGTTCTTGATGGTGCCGCCGGAGAAGTCGTACCGGGCCGCGAGGCCCACGAGGTCGAGCTTCCCCTCGATGGGCACGCCGACCGGGAGGTGCATGCCCCAGATCCGGCGGCGGAGCTCGATCCCGGGGATCTCGAAGGGCACGCGATACAGGATTCGGCGCTCCAGGGCCTCGTCGAGCTGGTCAGGGTGATTCGTGATGAGGAACACGACCCCGGTGAACTCCTCCAGGGCCTGGAACGCCGAGGCGAGGCGCTTGTCCCGGCGGCCGAAGAGCGCGTCGCACTCGTCGATGAGCACGAACGCGTCCCTGAGGGTGGCGTCCGTGAAGAGGTCGCGAAGCGCCGAGTCGACGCCCTGCCCCTCTGGGAGATCGGCGCCGCTGAGCGAGATCAGGGACCGCCCGGCGGTGCTGGCGAGCGCCTGAGCCAACAGCGTCTTGCCCGTGCCGGAGGGCCCCGAGAACAAGAGCACGATGCCGCGCCCATAGGGCAGGAGCTCGGCGAAGCCCCAGTCGGTGATGGCGTTGCGGTAGCGGTCGTGGTTGGTGACCAGCTCCACCACGTTTCGCGCGACGTCGTCCTCCAGGATCACGTTCGCGAGGTCGACTGTGGGGTGCTCGAGGCGCGCGAACTTCGAGACCGTGTCCGCGAGGTCCGACTCGCCGAGCACGTAGCGGAGCGCGGGCTGGGTGACCTCGAAGCGCGCCGAGAGGAGGCCGTCGGGCGCGTCGACATGCTCGCGCGACACGGAGAGCAGGCCCTGATGGACGAGGCGGCTCTGCGGGCTGAAAGATTGGCGCGCCTGAAAGCGGCTTGCGCCGCCGCCCGCGAAGACGTCGATCGCGAGGCGCACGGTGAGAACGCGGCTGAAGGTGGCCTGACCGAGCTCGCGGATCAGGTTGGCGGCCAGCGGCTCGATCTGCGCGGCCACTGCCATCAGGAAGCAGCGCAGCTCGAAGTCGGACAGGCGAGCCCGAGTGCGGATGGAGCCCAAGCGGGACGTTGAGTCACCGGCCTCCAGCCGCCGCACGAAGTCGCCCCAGAGGCGGTCGGCGTCGGGCGCGCTGGCCGGGTCGAGCGCGGCGCCGAGGAGCGCGAGCACCGCGCTGACGCCGTGGTCTACGATCGCGACGTTTCCAGAGGCCTCGCGCGGCTCGCCCCCCTCAGTCATCGCTGCGCCCTGTCGGCGAGCTCGGCCCGTGGCCACGCGCCGCGTCGGGAGCCGACTCGGAGGGGGGGGGCTGCGTGGGGTCGGGGGCGCCGATCTCCGCGGCGTAGACGCTCGGGGGTTTGATCAGGTCCTCGAAGCGAAACGAGGGGAGCGGACGGTCCTTGAAGGCGGCCTCGACGGAGGCGCGAGCCGCCGCCTGCGCCTCGGCCTTCGCGACCTCCGCGGCGGCGGGGGCGCCGTCCAGCGCCTTGAGCAGCGCAGCCCCGAGGGGTCCGAGCACCTCCCGGCCTCGGCCCGCGAGGCGCTCCAGCCGCGCCACCACCTCGTCGAGAGTGCTCGATGGGGCCTCCGCCACCGGGCCCCCGAGGCCGTCCACGAGCGCGTCCAAGCGGCCGAGGAGCGCACTCGGGTCCGAGCGCACCGCCCCGGGCTCGAGGCCCACCAGCGTGGCCAGGGCCTCGGCGCCGTCTGTCTTCGCGGGTGAAGTGAGCAGCGCCTCCAGCCCGGGCGCCAGCGCCTTCAGCGGCTTCAGCTTCTCTGTGAGCTGCGCTGTGACTCCTTGGAGCATGGACGCCGCGTGCTGGGACATCAACGCGTCCACGGTGGCTTCGTCCGCCTCGAAGCCGCGCGCGGCCTCGGGGTCCACGTTGAGGACGGCGCCGTCGAGGTTGAGCAGCTCCAGAGAGCCGGTGGGGACAGCTCCGGGCTCGGGAATGACGAAGTACCGCGTGCCATCGGCATCGAAGTACAGGGGGTGCGGCGAATGCACGAGGGGCCTCCCGGGAGTAGGCGCGCCATTCTAGGCGCCTCTGAACCGAGAGTCACGGCGGCGCCGCTGGGACGAAATCGGCGGCCGCGCGGCTCCACGGGCGGCGCTGGCAGCGGCCATTGTCGTCGCGCCGCGCCGCGTCCAGAATCCCGGCGGTTCCAGCTGCCATCTCGGCGCCTCCGGTCCATGACGCCGTTCGGTTAGCCCACCACCTCGAGGAAGACGTCCTCGAGCGTGCGGCCCGATGCGCCGAGCGCGTCGAGCGCGGCGCGGTCGAGGTCGCGCGCGACGTGACCCGCCTCGATGAGGACCACCCGGGTCGAGATCCGCTCGAGGGTCTCGAGGAAGTGCCCCGTGACCAGGACGGCGGCGCCCTCGGACACCCGCTCGAGGAGGGCGGCCCGGACGAGCCGCACGCCCTTTGGGTCCAGCCCGTTCAGCGGCTCGTCGAGCACGAGGACAGGCGGGCGCCCCAGCAACGCCGCGGCCAGTGCGAGGCGCCGGGTCATGCCTTCGCTGTACTCGCGAGTGAGGCGATCGGCGGCCGCCGAGAGCTCGAACCGCTCGAGCAGCGGCGCGGCCTCGGCGGGATCGACGCCGCGCAGCGATGCGACGAACTCCAGCACCTCCTTGCCCGTGAGGAAGGGCTCGAGCTCGCCGCCCTGGGGGACGTAACCGAGGAGGCGCCGGGCCGCGAGCGGCTCGCGCTGCACGTCGTGCCCACCCACGAGCGCGACACCCGCGTCGGGGACGAGCTGCCCGGTGAGCACTCGGAGCGCCGTGGACTTGCCCGCGCCGTTGCGCCCGATGAGCCCCACGAGCTGGCCGGGCTGCACGTCCAGCGTGAGACCGTCGAGCACGGTGCGTCGATGGAACGCCTTCGTGACCCCTTCGAATCGAATCATGGGTTCGTCCGCCTCATCAGGAGACCGGGTGGCCACAGCCGGCCAGGGTGAGGGTGAGTGCGGCTCCGAGGAGCAGGGCGCGGCCCACGGTAGGCGGCGCCAGGGTGGCGAGCGCGAGCCCGGCCACGACGCCCGAGGCCCAGAGGAGCCCCACGAGGCCGTGGGTGGCCCCCGCCAGCACCAGCACCACAGCGGCAGGGCCCTGGTCTGCGACGGTGAGGAGCAGGGCCGACCGCCGGGCCCACGAGCTCGGGATCGCGAGGCCGCGGTCGCGATAGAGCTCGCCGGACAGCGCGGCGCGCGGGTTGAGGAACAGCGCCGCCATGGCGAGGACGGCGGCGCCCCCCAGCGCGGGTGACCGAAACGCGAGCCCCGCGGCCCCGACGGCGGCCACGACCAACAGCGGCACCACGCGATGGCGCCGGCGGTATTGCCGAAGATCGCGCACGAACACGTCGCGCGCGTCGCCAGCGAGCGCCGCTAGCGCCCCGCCCCAGAGCCGCCGCGGCAGGCCGTCCTCGCGCCAGGGCGGGACCACGTCGAACTCGTCGAAGCGCGCCGCGATCGCGGGGCCGAACCGCCGATGCACCTCCAGCGCCTGGGCGAACAGCCACACTACGGCCGCCCCGCCGGCGGTGAGCGTGCCCCAGAGGAACGTGGTGTCACCGCGGAGGAGGAACGTGCGGAGGCCCACCTCCACGAAGACCGCATGGACCAAGGCCACCGTGAATGCGCCCGCGGGGCCGTAGAACAAGAGGGCCGCCTCCGGGGGGCCGAGCCCCTGCGAGAGGAAGGCCTTGAGGGCATTCTGACCACTCACCAGGCTCTTCCCCAACACGACGTGTAGCGCGGTGGCCAGCAGCACCTGGGTCAACACCGCGAGCCCAATGGCCACCCGCGCGACGGGGTGGGCGTCCCACCCTGACGCCACGGCGAGCGCCACGAGCGGCAGATGCCACGCGGTGAGGACACACACGCGCCCCGCGAGCTCCCCAGCGGGTGGGATGGGGGCAGCCAGCTGGAGCGCGCGCAGCGAGGGGTCGCGGAACCACTGGTCGAAGGTGGTGAAGGAGGCGAGGAAGCCGGTTGCGGCCAGGCACCAGAACGCCCAGGAGCCGAGGTCCGCCGGGGCGCGCGCGAAGCAGGCCACGCCCACCGCCAGGGCGAAGCCGAGCGCCGTCCCGCGGCCACCCCGGCGGGCGCCGACCCGGACGTAGGCGCTCACCACGGCGGGGCGGCGCGGCGCCTGGCTCACGCGTCGAGCACCGCGACGGGGATCTGGGTGATGGTGCGGCGCGCCTTCATGAACTTCTCGAACTTGCCCTTGCCGAAGCCGCGGGGCGCGAAGCGATCGGCGACGCTGGACTCGAGGGGCCGCAGCGGCGTAGCGGCCGAGCGCAGCCACGCGCCCAGGCCGAGGCGCAGGAGGTGTCGCAGGGGGATGTCGCCGGCGTTCTCTTCGCCGAGGCGCGTCGACTGCCCGATCGCCTCCTCGAGGCTGTTTTCGCCAAGGCGAAGCTCCCGGGCGGCATACACCGGCGCGGGGATGCGGCAGCCAAAGAACACGTGTACGTCCACCACCCCACCGGCGTCGCGCGCCTTGCCGTGCGCGTCGCGGGAGGAGTCGAGCCGCATGACGTAGAACTCGACCGCCGTGGGCGGCGCCTCGAAGCCGCGCACGGCGAGGTAGTCCGCAGCCAGCTCGAGCACCTCGGGGGCAACGCAGATCACGTGGACACACGCGGCCGCGGCGCCGGCAGCGTCTCGCCCACCGAGCAGGGGGGCCTGGAGCAGCGCGCTGGCCGCGGCTGGCGCGACCGCGATCGACGCAGTCCCGGCGCGGCGGTGGTTGAGGAAGGCCCGGAGCCACAGCGTCATCACGGCGGCTTGCATGGCCTGGTCGCGCTTCTCGGCGCTGTCGAGCACTTCGCGCACGAAGTTCGAGATCTCCCGGCCGATGGAGTCCATCCGGGCGACGTCCTCGGCGTCCAGGAGCGCGTTACCGAGTGACCACGAGGCCAGCTCGGTCTCCGCAGCGGCCAGCATGCCGGGCAGTTTGCCGCCCAGCATCTCATCGACCGTGTCGAACGCGAGGTGGGGGAGGCGGTGCGCTTCGGGGCCCAGGGGATCGGTACGTGACATGGCGGGCCGTGTACCAGCCGGTCCCACGCCTGACAACACGACAGGGACGCGCTTGGTACCGTATAGTGACGCGAGTGCAGTTCTGGAAATACCACGGCGCCGGCAACGACTTCCTCCTCGTGGATCTTCGGGGGCGCCCCGAAGGCCTCTCACCGGACGCGGTACGCCGGATTTGCGCGCGGAGCACGGGCGTGGGGGCTGACGGGATCCTGGGCCTCGTCCCCTCACCGGCCGGGCCCCACATGCGCGTGATGAACTCGGACGGCAGCATCGGCGACATGTGCGGCAACGGCCTGCGCTGTTTCGTGGCCTGGCTCATCGAGACGCAGGGGTATCCGTGTGCGCCGATGGTGATCGGAAGCGACTCGGGTCCCCAACCCGCGATCCCCGAGCGCACGGCGCGCGGAATCACCTCGGTGACGGTGCAGCTCAATCGGCCGGCCTTCGAGCCGGAGACCACGGTGGAGATCCAAGGGCGGGCCTTCCGAGGCGTCCCCGCGTCCGTGGGCAACCCGCACTTCGTCATGGTCCGGTCGCCCAACCCCGCTGAGCTCGCCGCCTTCGGCCTCGCGCTCGCGACCCACCCCCGCTTCCCCAGAGGGGCCAACATCGAGTGGCTCGAGCCCACGGGCGAGCGCAGCGGCCGCCTCACCGTGTGGGAGCGCGGCTGCGGCCTCACGCAGGCCTGCGGGACCGGGGGCGGCGCCGCCGCTGCCGTCGGCGTCCAGCTGGGGCTCTTTGCGCGCGGCGTCCCCATCGAGCTCGAGCTCCCGGGCGGCACGCTCACCTATACGGTAACCGACGAGCGCCTGGTGATGCGCGGGCCGGTCGAGTACATTTGTTCGGGCAGGCTAGCCGCAGTCCGGCTAAGCCCTTGGCAGCCGGGAGACGAGTCATGACGCAATGCCAAAACGGTCCCTCTGGGCTCAGGAGCGCGCGCGGGCAATCAGCCCCGTGGACCTCAGCGCCGGGCGCCTCCAACAGAGGCCCGCGTGCCCTCGGCTACGTCGCGGCCCTCCTCGCCTCCACCCTCGCCTGCGGCGGCCAGGAGGATCCGGGGACCACGCTGGTCGTCGGCGACACGCTGGAGGTGGACGGGGGAACGGCCGACGTCACCGTGCTCCCGGATCTGGGCACACCAACCACAGGGGTCGACACGAACGCGAAGCCCCCGCAGACCTGGGAGGGCCTCGGCAGCACGTGCGGGTCCACCGACGACTGCCCAGGCTCGGCGCCCTGGTGCCTCGAAGGCCGCTGTACCTACGCGTGCATCGACGAGTGCCCCGCAGGCTGGACCTGCAAGAACATCACGTCCCGCGGCCGCGACGCGAGCTACCTGTGTGTGCCGGACACGAAGGTCCTCTGCGAACCGTGCGTGTCCGACTCAGGGTGCGCGGCGGCGGCGGGCGCGCGCTGCATCGCGATCGCGGGCGAGGGCTCGTTCTGCGGGCTGCCCTGCGGCACCACACCTGACTCGCCGCTCGGGACGGTGTGCCCGGGCGGCTACACCTGCACCGAGGTGGCGGGCGGCACCAGCCAATGCCTGCCCACCACGGGCACCTGCCTGTGCGGCGCCGATACCGCTGGCCTCGACCGAGCGTGTAGCGTGGAGTTCGGGGCCGGCACCGCGTGCACGGGCCATCAGACCTGCATGGGCGAGGCCGGCTGGGGTGAGTGCCAGACCTCGGAGCCCGCGGAGGAGTCGTGTAACGGTCACGACGACGACTGCGACGGCATCGTCGACGAGACCGACTCGGTTGGGTGCACGGTGCTCTTCCCGGACGACGACGGCGACGGCGCGGGCTCCGACGAGGCGTCCGCGTGTGTCTGCGAAGCGTCGGAGAGCTTCGCGGTGCCCGTTGGTGGCGACTGCGATGACGGGGACGACAAGGTTGCCCCTGGCATCGAGGAGGTGTGCAACC
The DNA here is from genome assembly GCA_005776725.1 of Pseudomonadota bacterium. Lineage (GTDB taxonomy): Bacteria > Myxococcota_A > UBA9042 > SXOO01. The sequence goes on from SXOO01000241.1 coordinate 36,466, forward strand.
TCGTCGACGATGACTGCGACGGAGACACCGACCCCACGGGGGCGGTCGGATGCACGGAGTTCTATGCGGACGCGGATCAGGACGGTTTCGGCGTTGTGTCGCAGGGCGCCTGTGTATGCCAGCCCGAGCCCCCGTGGACCGCCCTCATCGGTGGAGACTGCAACGACGCGGTGCAGACCACCCACCCCTCGGCGCCGGAGCTCTGCAACGCGGTGGACGACGACTGCGACGGCGAGACCGACGAGAAGCTCGTCGGCTCCCCCTGTGTGGTCAAGAACGAGCTCGGGACCTGTCCCGGCGTCCAGACGTGTGAAGGCGGCGAGGGCGTCTGCGTGGGCAAGACCCCCACCGCTGAGGTCTGCAACGGGAGCGACGACGACTGCGACAGCGTGGCCGACGAAGGAACGAGCGGCGCGCCCTGCGTCGCGGAGAACACGCACGGCAGCTGCGTAGGCAAGCAGGTGTGCCTGGGCGCCGACGGGCTCGCGTGCAACGCGCCCGAGCCCACCGCGGAGAGCTGCAACGGCAAGGACGACGACTGCGACGGCGAGACCGACGAGTCTGGCTCCCTCGGCTGCACGGAGTACAACGCCGACAACGACAAGGACGGCTTCGGCGCGGACGGGGTCTCGGATTGCTTGTGCAAGCCGACGGCGCCTTTCCTCACGACCACTGACGGCGACTGTGACGACATGTCCAAGAAGTCGTATCCGGGCGCGGCCGAGGTCTGCGACACCAAGGACAACGACTGCGACGGCGAGACCGACGAGACGGGCTCTTCGGCCTGCGAGATCTGGCTGCCGGACGCCGACACGGACGGCTACTCGCCGAGCGTCGTGGGCAAGTGCCTCTGCGGACCCAGCGGGATCTACACGGCGCAGGCCGCGGGCGATTGCGACGACGGCAACAACGCCATCTCGCCCGGAGCCATCGAGATCTGCGACGGCAAGGACCAGAACTGCAACCAGATCGCCGACGAGACCTGTGACAAGGACGGTGACGGCTACTGTGACGCCCTGGCCGTGGTGGTCGGCAATCCGCCCAGCTGCCCGAAGGGCGTCGGCGACTGCGACGACTCCGCCCCGGCCATCAACGCCGCAGGCGCCGAGTCCTGCAACGGAGCGGACGACAACTGCAACGGCGTCGCGGACGAGGGCGTGACCTCGCCGTGTGGGGGCTGCTCGAACCTCTGTGTGGTCAACGCCGGCGTGGATCAGGAGGCGCCGTGGATGACCGACCCCGCCGCGTACGACGGCACGGCCGCGGAGGGCAACGCGCCGGTCACACTGGACGCACAGACTATCCAGCTGCGGTCACTGTGGGTGGCCAACAGCGGTGAAGGCACCGTGTCGCGCCTCGACACGATCACTGGACGCGAAGTGGGTCGGTACATCGTCTGCGGGGATCCGTCGCGTACGGCCGTGGCGGGCGATGGCAGCGTCTGGGTGGGCTGCCGAGGCGACGGTCGGGTCGCCCACATCGCGCTCGACACCGACCAATGTATTGACAAGAACGGCAACGGAACGATCGAGACGTCCCGGGACGCCGACAACAACAACGTCATCAACGGCAGCGAGCTCATGGCAGGAGGCACGGATGAGTGCGTCGTGCTCGTGGTTCAGCCCGATGGCAACACGATCGCGCGCGGGCTGGCGGTCGACTCGCAGAACGCGCCCTGGGTCGGATTCTGGAACAGCCAGAACATCCACCGCCTGGACCCGGTCACCGGCGCGATCACCGCCTCGGCCAACTTCAGTGACGCGGGTGGGCGCCCGTACGGCTTGGCGCTGGATCAGCTCGGCCGCGTCTGGGTCGCGCTCCGCGACAGCGGGCGTCTCGGCCTCGTAGACCCCACCCAACCCGGCGGGATCGTCCGCAAGTTCTGGGTACTGCCGAACGGCGCCAACTCCTACGGCATCGCGGTCGACCAGCTGGGCCAGGTGTGGCAGGCCAATGGCGAGTTTGGCACGGTGACCGTGTTCGATCCCAATACCGAGCAGTTCCAGGTGGTCTCGCCGGCCGCCCCGGGCAACACGCGCGGGGTCGCGGCTGGGCTCGACGGTTATCTGTACGTCGCCCATCACGCTTGGGACAAGGGCTGCCATCCAGAGTTCTCGCGGCACATTACCAAGATCGACACCATCTCGAAGGCCGTCACCGCCACCTGGGACCTCGGAGGGCTCCATGGCACCGTCGGGGTGTCGATCGACTTCGAAGGACACCTCTGGGCGATCAACCAGTGCGTGTCGAGCGCGACGAAGATCGACACCGTGACCGGGACGATCCTGGGTGAGTTCCCCACCGGGCCCTCGCCGTATACGTACAGCGACATGACTGGCTTCGCGCTGAAGACGGTTGTCGCACCGATCGGCACGTACACACACCTCTTCGAGGGCTGGCAGTTCGGGTCCACCTACTGGAAGGAGATCGACGCGGAGGCCACGCTGCCCGACAAGACGCGCCTCGAGCTGCGGTATCGGACGGCCGCGACGCAAGCGGGCCTCGGGCAGGCGCTGTGGAGTCAGTGGTTCGGGCCGTTCCCCCCGGAGACGCTGCCGTTCCCGATCCCGTCGTGGGCGCCGGCTGTCGGCCGCTTCATCGCCGTTCAGGTGCGCCTCTCCACAGACGACAAGCAAGTGACCCCGCAGCTCCTGCGCCTCACGGCGACCGTGGGCTCGGTGCAGTGACCTCCGGTTGAGCAACCGTGTCCGACCGGCGCCCATCACCGGCCATAGGTTATAAAGAAACCGTCTACGGGCAGGCGGCTCGAGATCAATCGCCATCGAATGAAACGCGTTCTAGCGGTGTGGTCGCCCGGTGCAAACTCATCACTTAAGAGCTGCAAGTTGCAGTTCTCGCTGGCGAGCCGGGACCCTGAAGATTGTGGCCCACTCTGGGTTGGCACAGGTAGACGCGCTCAGCGAAAGTCGGCAAGGTGTAGACGAAGAACTGACACGTTCTCTCGGGACCGAATTTTCTCGGCTGTTCGCTCCAGCCGGCAACCCCGCAGTTCCGGGTTGGGCCACGCGCGATGCCCCGCTCTCAACCTGCAACACCGTGGATCCGCCATGCTCAACCGACTGCCCAGCCTGAAGACCGCCCCGGCCATCGCTCCAAACGAGCCACTCACCCAGATCAGCCCGAGCAACCTGCGAGACTGCTACGGGCTCACCGACGAGGACTTCCAGCTCATCCACGCCATGGGCGCCGACGCCGAGAAGCGCATGCCCTACTACCTGGAGCGTTTCTACGCCTGGGTCGAGCTGCGGCCTGAGTTTCGCACCTTCTTCACCGACGACGAGCGCCTGCGGCGTGCTCAGTCCCAGCAGTCGAGCTACTGGAAGCAGTTCTTCCATGCCCGCCTCGACCTCGCTTATCTGGACCGGCTCAAGATCCTGGGCAGCGTCCACGCGCAGATCGGCCTTCCGGTCGAGGCCTACCTCGCCAGCGTCCATCTCTTCCTCGAGCTCTTCATCGCCGACATCAACAGCGGTGAGATGAACGCCGTCAAGCACAGCAAAGAGAAGGCCATCATCGCCGTCACGCGGCTCATCCACGTGGAGACCGCCGTCGTCATCTCCACCTTCAACGCCCACACCCAGGAGATCATCGCCGAGCAGAGCTCCGCCCTGATGGAGCTCTCCACCCCGGTCAGCATCCTGTGGGACGGGATCCTCATGCTGCCCATCGTCGGCGTGGTGGACAGCAAGCGCTCGCAGGACATCATGAACGCCATGTTGAGGAAGATCGCCTCGGCGAACGGGCGGGTCATGATCCTCGACATCAGCGGCGTGAACATCGTCGACACGGCGGTGGCCAACTACTTCATCAAGATGACCAAGGCCACCATGCTCATGGGTTGTCACTGCGTGCTCTCGGGCATCAGCCCCGCCATCGCGCAGACGATCGTCGCCCTCAGCATCGACCTCGGCGAGGTCACCACCCGTGGCAACCTGAAAGACGCCGTGGCCTTCGCCTTCGAGAAGGTCGGCTTCGCCGTGACCACCGCCAAGTCGCGCGCCTAGCCGGCCGCGCACCGTCCGGACCTCCGATGGCTATGCCCGCCAGCTACGCGCCCGAGACGCCCCGCGTCACGCTGCAGACCTGCGCAGGCTGCCTCGTGGCCCTGGTGCAGATCGACCTTTATTCCACCACGCTCGACCGCTTCCGAGACGATGTCCTCGCCGCGGTCGCCGCCGAAGGGCGGATCCACGGGCTGCTGATCGACCTCTCCGGCGTGGCTATCCTCGACGCATACGCCTACAACCGATTGTGCGACGTGCTCACCATGGCCCGGGTCATGGGCGTCGCCGGCGTGCTCACCGGCATCCGCCCCGGCGTTGCGTGGACCCTGGTCGACCTAGAGGTGGACGTCCGCCGCCACCCCACCCGCGCAAGCCTCGACGACGGCATGGACTTCCTGGCCGCGCTGCGCCAGCCGCAGGTCGGAGCGGACGAAGCGCCCGAAGAAGAGCGCGAACTTCGCGCCCAAGACGACACCGACGCGGCCGTAGCGAAGGCCCTCAACCCCACAACAGGCCCCCGCGGATGACGCCACCGGACCCACGCCGCACCCCCGCGCCGAGCGAACTCTGTACCCGGATCGTCAGCGAACGCGACGCCACAACCGCCACCCTCAGGGCGCGCCGGTTCGCCCGCGAAATCGGCTTCGACGTCATCAACGAGATGGCCATTGCAACTGCCGTGTCCGAGCTGGTCACGAACGTCGTGCGCTATGGCGGAGCAGACGGGGGCACCGCCACCTTCAGCCAGATCACACGCCTCGGCCGGCGAGGCATGCAGGCCGTCGTTCAGGACCGTGGACCGGGCATCGAAGACCTCGACGCGGCCATGCGCGACCACGTCAGCAGCCGCAAGAGCCTCGGCTTGGGGTTGCCTAGTATCCAGCGGATGATGGACGAATTCGTGATGGTCTCCGAAGTCGGCGTGGGGACCACCGCAACGATCCGGCAGTGGCTCAGGTGAGCGACCACCCAGACACGCTCGGCTCCGGAGCCGACCTGGCCGACGAGCGGATCTTCGACCACGCCGTGCACAACCGTCCCTACGGCAACCTGAGGATCAGCGGCGACCTCGGCCTCGTCATCGAGCGACCCGAAGGCGTCTTCGTCGCCATAATCGACGTCCTGGGCCACGGGCCGAGCGCCAACACCACCGCCCGCCAGATCGAACTGCTCCTGACCCAGCCCGACCTCGACGTCCGCGACGTCACGAGCGTGTTGCGTGCCCTGCACCATGCCCTCCTGGACAAACGCGGCTGCGCGGCCGGCCTGGCTTGGTGCGACCGTGCCACCGGAAAGCTCCGCTACACCGCGGTCGGAAACACCGCAGCACGCTGCTTCCCCGCTGTCGGCAAAGAGGTGCGCCTGCTCTCGCGCGACGGCACCCTGGGGGCCGCTGTCCCCACGCCGCGCGAGGAGTCGCTCACCCTCTCCCCCGGCGACGTGCTCGTGCTGTACACCGACGGGGTCTCCGATAGCTTCAAGCTGAGCGACTACCCTCTGTTACGCGGCGACAGCGCCGAAGTCGTGGCCCGCACCCTCGTTCAGCGTTTCGGCAAGACCCACGACGACGCCACCGCCATCTGCCTGAGGTGGAAGCGATGAACACTTCCAACAGCGCGATAACCCTCGGAACGCTCAAGCTCGAGTCTGAGGCCCAGCTGGTCGACGCTCGCAGGAAACTGTACGAGCTCGCCACTCTGCTGGGCTTCTGTGACCTGTCCTGCGCCCGGCTGGCAGGCTTCGTCTCCGAGGCCGGCCGCCGCTTGCGCCGGCAACAGGTTGACGGCGCCCCCCCCACGGTGAGAGTCCTCCTGTCGTCTGCTAGGCCAACCACAACTCTACTGATCGAGCTGCAACCAGTCATCGACCCCAGCCGCATGCCCGCCATCGAGGGCTTCTTCGACGAGGTCGACAACAGGCAGTTGGAGTCGAGCCGCTGCGTCACCCTCCTCCGTGCGTGCCCCATCCTGGGCCCGCAGTTGTCAGCACCCTTCGTCGCCCAGCTGCGCGAGCGGATGGAACACCTCAGCCCGGCCGACAAGCTGCTGCGCGTCATCCTGCCCAACTGGATCGCGGAGGAGCTCACGATCCACGACAGCGTGAAGACCCGCCGCCACAACGAAGTCGCCGTGATCTTCTCCGATGTCGTCGGTTTCACCTCCTTCTGCGACGGGCGCGAACCTGACGAGGTGGTCGAGTGCCTCCAGGAGTTCAGTCACGTCTTCGAAGCCGTTGCCCACAGACACGGCGTCGAGAAGATCAAGACCATCGGCGACTGCTTCATGGCCACCGCGGGGCTGCTCGACGACCACCCAAACCCCTGCGCCGTCGCGGTCGCGTGCGGCCTCGACATGATCAAGGCCGCCTCCGAGATGACGAGCGGTTGGGTTCTGAGGGTGGGCATCCACGTGGGCCCTGTCATCGCCGGCATCGTCGGCGTACGACGCTTCGCCTACGACCTCTGGGGCGACACCGTCAACGTCGCCAGCCGCATGGAGACCCACGGCGTCCCGGCTGCCGTTCACGCGAGCGAGGAGGTGTATGAGCGCACCAAACACCTCTTCGCCTGGGAAGCCCGCGGCAACATCAGCATCAAGAACCGCGGTGAGATGCCCACCTACCTCTTGAGCCCGGACAGCGCGTACCTCACCGGAGCGGTCGGCCTGCTCCACTGAAGCCGAGCTGAACACGTGTGATCGGCCGGCGACATCCTCGGGCCAATCGTGATAAGCGACCGGCTATGCAGACCCGCTTCGACGGCCTCCTCGACCTCGCCCGCCTCCCCTACTTCGAGGTTCGCGATGGACATCTGGTGCTGGCAGACGCGTCGCTCGGCCCCACCGTCGACGTCCACACGCACCTTGCCCTCAGCTACATCCTGCCGGCCACGGTGGACCTCTTGGCCCGCCACGACGAGGTCGAGCACTACCTCCCGAAGGAGCGGGCGCTCGACCTCGACATCTACGTCAACAAGAACTTCTCGGACGCCGACCTCTCCCGATTGAAGCGCGACCTCACGTTCGGCGCGCTGCACTCCGGCGGTATGCGGCGCACACACACGGCGCCGAACCTGCTCCGGGAGATGGCCGAGCTCGGGATCCGCAGCTCTGTGCTCCTGCCGATCGAGTTCCCCGTCCTCTCGAACAACGCGGAGCGCTGGCTCAAGGCCACAGCGGGAGACCCGGGCTTCGTCGGCTTCGGCTCGGTGCACCCGCTCATGCCGAACGTCGCGAAGCGGCTCGACCAGCAGATCGCCCTCGGCGCCCGTGGCATCAAGTTCCATCCCGCCGTGCAGCTCATCTCGCCCAGCCACCCCAAGGCGATGGCCCTGTACCGACTGTGCGCGGCCCGGAAGCTCACCGTGTTGTTTCATTGCGGGCCGGTGGGAATCGAGACGGCCGCGGGGCGCAAGCGCTCACTCGTGCGGTTGTACGAGCCGGCGATCGCCGAGAATCCGGACGTGTCCTTCATCCTCGGCCACTCGGGGGCCCTCCAGATGGAGGAGGCCCTGGCCTTCTCGAAGCGATACCCGAACGTGTGGCTCGAGGTCTCGAGCCAGTCGGTCACGAACGTGGGGCGAATCCTCGACGAGGCCCCACAAGACCGCGTGCTTTTCGGCACGGACTGGCCCTTCTATCACCAGGCCATCGTGCTCGCGAAGGTGTACCTGGCAACGGAGTCCCGCCCCGAAGCGCGCCGACGGGTCCTCTACGACAACGCGGCGAGCTTGTTTGGGTTGCCCACACCATGAAACACGAGCTCGTCATCCGTGGAGGACTGGTAGTCGATGGTTCCGGCGAGCCTGCGGTCGCCGCAGACGTGGCCATCGACCGGGGACGTATCACGGCGATCGGGCCCACGCTTCGGGGCCAACGCGAGGTGGACGCGTCGGGGGCGCTGGTCACCCCGGGCTTCGTCGACATCCACACGCACTACGATGGTCAGGTGTCTTGGGACGCGGACCTCGCCCCCTCCGTGTTCCATGGCGTAACCACCGTGGTCATCGGCAACTGCGGCGTGGGATTCGCGCCGTGTAAGCGCGCCGACCGCGAGCGCCTCATCGAACTCATGCAGGGCGTCGAGGACATCCCGGGGAGCGCGCTGCACGAGGGCCTCACGTGGGACTGGGAGAGTTTCCCGGAGTACCTCGACGCGCTCGGGCGGGTACCGCGGACGCTGGACGTGGCCTGCCAGGTGCCGCACGACCCGCTCCGCGTGACGGTCATGGGAGACCGCGCCGTGGCTGGAGAGCCCGCGACGGACGCCGATGTGGCCGAGATGCGACGACTGCTCCGCGAGGCCCTGGTGGCGGGCGCCGTGGGCTTCTCGACTGGCCGAACGGACAACCACAAAGACATCCACGGGCGCGACACCCCGGCGGCGCGGTCAGCGTCCTCAGAGCTCGCCGGGATCGCCGAGGCCTTTCGGGGGCTCGACCACGGCGTGTTGAGTGCGGTGTCGGACTTCGACCTCAACGACTCCAAGACCGCCTTCGACGGAGAGTTCGACGTCCTCGAGCGGATGTCGGAGGCGTCCGGGAGGCGCTTCTCGGTGTCGCTCATGCAGCGCATCAAGGACTCCGAGGAGTGGCGCCGAATCCTGCGGCGGGCAGAAGCAGCCACGGCGCGCGGTGTAACGATGCGCGTGCAAGTGGCGCCGCGGGGCATCGGGGTGATCCTCGGCCTCGAAGCCACGTTTCACCCGTTCGTGGGCCACCCGACCTACAAGGCCATGGCGCACCTGCCCCTCGCCGAGCGGGTGCAGGCGCTCCGGCGACCAGACGTGCGCGAGCGCCTGCTGGCGGAGTCTCCGGACCGGGTCTCGGGTGACGGGAGCGCGGTGCCGCCGCTCGTGGACCAGCTGCTCCAGAACCTGGACTTCGTCGCCCTGCGCCTCTGGCCGCTGGTCGACGGCTTCGACTACGAGCCGCGCCTGCCCGACTCACTGCTCGGCCGTGCGATGGGCAGCGGTCGGCGCACGATCGAGGTGGTGCTGGACGCGCTGCTCGAGGACGAGGGCAGAGCGCTCCTCTACTTCCCGATCTTCAACTACCTCCAGGGGAACCTGAACGTCGTCGCCGACATGCTGCACCACCCCCTGGCGCTACCCGGCCTCTCGGACGGCGGTGCGCACGTGGGGACGATCTGTGACGCGTCGATGCCGACGTTCCTGCTCACGCACTGGACGCGCGACCGCCAGGATCGCCGGATGTCGGTAGAGCGCGCCATCCAGATGCTGGCGGCCGACACGGCGGCGCACATGGGCTTCGCCGACCGCGGCCGATTGGCCCCGGGGTTGCGCGCTGACCTGAACGTCATCGACCACGGCGCGCTCCGGCTACGGAAGCCGCGGATCGTAGCCGACCTCCCGGCGGGGGGCCGACGCTTCCTTCAGGACGCAGTGGGGTATCGGGCCACGGTGGTGGCTGGAGAGGTGATCGTGACGGACGGCCAACTCACGGGAGCCCGCCCCGGGCGGGTGCTCCGCGGAGGCGGGCGCTGAGCTCTCTCAGAGCTCGCCCAAGCACCTGAGGCTTGGGCCGGCGGCGGGACTTGCCCGCCAGCCGGCGCTCATCACGCCACCGCGTCGAGGTCCTCTTCGTCCTCGAGGTCGTCGGTCTCGATGACCTTGAGGGGACGGTAGTGCCGCACGCCGGTGCCTGCCGGGATGATGCGGCCCATGATCACGTTCTCCTTGAGGCCCTTCAGGTAGTCGATCTTGCCCGAGAGCGAGGCCTCGGTGA
>SXOO01000242.1 GCA_005776725.1 Pseudomonadota bacterium
CGGCGCGCCGTACGACAGCGCCTCGAGCAGGAACCCGAAGAGGCGCTCCCGCTCGGACTCCGAGATCCCGAGCGTGTTGAACACGCGCGCCTGGACCTCCGAGTCGTGGAGCCGAATGGAGCCGCCGCCGATCTCGAAGCCGTTCAGCACGAGGTCGTAGCGGTAGCAGCGCACCCGCGCGGGGTCCGTGCCGAGGTACTGCACGTCCTCGTCGTAGGGACGGGTGAACGCGTGGTGTGCCGCGGCCCAGGTGCCGTCGTCGTTACGCTCGAACAGCGGAGGCGCCACAACCCACGACAGGTTCCACTCGCCGCCCGAGCCAGACTCTGGGACGAGCCCCAGCTTCTTCGCTAGGTGCACCCGCAGGTTGGCCATGACCACGTGGACGCGGGCCTCGGGCCCCGACTGGAAGAGGATGATGTCTCCCGGCTGTGCGCCCGTAGCCGCGTTGACCGCCTCGCGGAAGCCATCGGTGACCATCTTGGACAGCGGCGACTGCGTCCAAGCCCCGCCCTCGGCCACCTTGGCCCGAGCCAGGCCCTTGCCGCCGCTCTGCTTCACGAACTCCTCGAGCCCGTCGATGAAGGTGCGGGAGATGTTCGCGGAGGCAGGAACCACCAGCGCCTTCACGATCTCCTCCGGGTACTCGAGCCTGAGCGTCCCCGAGCTGTACTTCTCGGCGATCTCCGCGAAGAACGGGATCCCACCGCCCTGGTGCTGGACCACGAGGCGGGTGAGCTCGGTGTGCGGCAACCCGCAGCGCAGGTCGGGCTTGTCCGAGCCGTACTTCTCCATGGCCTCGTAGAAGTCGAGCTGCGGGAACCGCCCGGAGGGGTACCGCTCGTGCAGGTCCACCCCGAGCGCATCGCGGAAGATCCGGAAGACGAGGCCCTCCATGATCGCGAAGAGCTCATCCTGGTTGATGAAGCTCATCTCCACGTCGATCTGCGTGAACTCGGGCTGCCGGTCGAGCCGCAGGTCCTCGACGCGGAAGCACTTCACGATCTGGACGTAGCGCTCGAAGCCCGCGACCAGCAGCAGCTGCTTGTAGAGCTGCGGGCTCTCGGCCAAGGCGTAGAAGCTGCCCGCGTGCAGGCGCGACGGCACCAGGAAGTTGCGCGCGCCGCCCGGCGTGTACTTCACGATCAGCGGGGTCTCGACCTCGGTGAAGCCGTTGTCGTCGAAGTAGCGCCGCGTGGCCTGGTAGATGCGGTGCCGCATGCGGAACGTGCGCTGCATGGGCGGGCGGCGCAGGTCGAGGTAGCGGTACGTGAGTCGACGCTCCTCGGAGGCAGTGGCCTCGTCCTCCACGGCGAACGGCGGCGGCTTCGACCGGTTGAAGACCGTGGCCTCGAGCACCTCGACCTCGACGTCGCCCGTGGCCATCTTGGGGTTGCGCATGGCCCCGCGGTCGCGGACCCGCCCACGGATCCCGATGACGAACTCGTTGCGCATGGTCTCGGCCACCGTGTGGCTGGCCTCGTCGATCCCCTTGTCGAACACGACCTGCGTGATGCCCTCGCGGTCGCGGAGGTCGATGAAGATGCAGCCGCCGTGATCGCGACGGGACGCCACCCAGCCGAAGAGGACGACCTCCTGGGCAACGTTGGAGACACGAAGGGCGCCGCAGTGATGCGAGCGCTTGAGCTCATCGATGAACCGGGCCACGGATCCTCCTGGAGGGGGCTGCTCCCGCGCTTTCCACTGAGCTTCGGAGGTGGGGGCCGACCCCCACCGACAGCGTCTAGCGGAGCGCCGCAGGTGGCTTCCTGGCGGCGCCGGGAAGCGGCGTTATGCTCGCCTTGCAGTGCGCCGTCAAGCTTGGTACAGGCGCCAACCGAGACCCCGGAGTCCACCATGCCGAAGCTCACCTTCAAACGAAACCACTCCCTGTCGCTCGACGAAGCCAAGATCAAGGTCAACGCCCTGGTCGATGACTTCAAGTCGGAGTACGGCCGCCTCCTCAACTCCGTGAAGTGGGCGCCAGACGGTCTCTCGGCCAGCGCGGATGGCAAGGGCTTCACCGGCCGCTTCGCAGTGGATACGCGCACGGTGCTGGTCGAGATCGACCTCTCGTTCCTGGCCACCCCGCTCAAGCCCAAGATCGAGCAACGCGTCGACGCCCGGCTCGACGACACCTTCGGCCGAGCCTGACCGTGCGCGTCGCGCTGGTTGCGCTGCTCGTCGCGTGCGGAGACCCGCCGGTCGAGGTGCAGCCCTGCCCGACGCTCAGCTACGCCCTGGGCGTGGTCTACACCTTGGGCGGCCCCCTGCCGCTCGACGGGACGGTGGACGGGACGCTGGCCACCTCGGGGCCTCGGTTCCGTGCCCACCCGGTCGCCGTGCCCCCTCGCGGGGCCCTCACGCTGGCGCTCAGCACGAGCTTCCAGTCTGGGCCGAAGCAGCCCGCCATCTACGCCTACGGCCCACGTGACGCCGCGGGGATCTTCGGCACGTGCTCGGCCTCTGCGGTGGGCGGAGCGCTCACGCTGGAGGTGCCCGAAGGGCAGGGGGGCGAGTGGCTCGTCCTCGTGGGCGCCGATCCGCAGGTCGACGCCAAGGGGTCCTACACGCTCACCGCGGCGTGCACCGGCGATGCGTGCGACGAGCCCGTCTGTAGCGCGCTCCTCGCCACCAGCTGCGAGACCGAGGTGTGCCCCACCGGCTTCGTCACCGAGACCACGGCCGACGGCCTCACGTGCCCCACCTGCGTCTGCGAGCAGCCGGAGTGCGGCGCGTTTCGCACCGCGGTCTTCGACACCTGCGTGTGCGACTGCCAGGTCCCGCTGAACCCCGCCCCGATCTGCGGCTCTGACGGCGTCACCTACGAGACCGAGTGCTTCGCGGAGTGCGCGGAGGTCCCCGTCGCGCACACTGACGGCGCCTGCGAGACCGCCTGCGAGCCGCTCACCGGCTGCACGCTCGAGTGCCCCGACGGTTACGCCGTCGAGAATGGGTGCTCCGTGTGCCGCTGCGCTGCCAGCTGTGAACGCGAACCGGCGCTCTGGCGCCCGGTGTGCGGGACCGACGGCCTCACCTACCTCAACACGGCGCGGCTCGCGTGTGAAAACGCGGCGCGGCCTGGCTCGGAGGCCGTAGCGGTCGCGTATGTGGGGCATTGCCTCCCGAACTGCCCCGCCCGCAGCGACTGCACCACCTCATGCGCCTTCGGCCACGCGCCCGCGCTGCTCGACCGGGAGGACCTGTCGCCCACGTGCCACAGCTGCGACTGCGCGGCGCCCCCGGTCCTGGGTGACAACGGCGTCCCCGACCCGTTCTGGTGCGCGTTCGCGAAGCTCGAGGGCGTTACGTCGCTCAACTACGTGGAGCGGCTCTCGATCTTCCGCACCTTTGTCTCCCGCGACGCCGCGAAGGCGCTCGGCTTCACGCCGCTCTTCGCGGATCCCTGCCCCACCTCGGTTTGCTCCGAGGACGCCGACTGCGCCGACGCGGGCGCGATCCTCGCCGATCAGCTGCGCCTCCAGGGCGGCGGCGAAGTCCCCGTGGTCTGCGGCAAGGGCAAGATCGCCGGGCGCGTCTGCCGCGCCTTGTCGTCGCCGCGCTGCAACACAGACGCCGACTGCCTCGTCGGCGGAACCTGCAGCGGCGAGGGCGACGATCGGGTCTGCAATTACGAGTGCGCCTGTCTCGGTCGCCCGAACGCTCCGACCTATGACCCCATCTGCGCGATGAAGGACGGGGTGGCCACCACGTACTTCAATCCGTGTGTCGCCAACTGCCTTGGGGCGTGGCCGGTCCTCCACCCGGGCACCTGCTGCGACGCGCGCCTCCCGAACCACGAACGCAGCGCGCTCTTTCAGTCGCTGTTCCCGATCTGCAAGGACGCCGGGTTCGGCCAGGTGCCCCGCCATTTCCAGGAGACGGCTTGTCCACCCGCGCTCGCCGCGTGCGAGGCAGAGCCCGCGTTGTGCTGCCACGACGACGCGCCGGCTCCCCCGGCTCGGCCATGACGGCGCGCGCGCTCTTCGCGTGCCTCGCGCTCGGCTGCGGCGAGGTCTATGCCGACATCCCTGTCCACGCCGAGACCGTGACTGAGCCCGTCTTCACACCCAGCGCCGTGTTCGCGGGCGCGGTCACCTGGATCGAGGTCCACGCCCGCTTCGAAGGCAGCAGCGCGGCGGTGGAGTCACACGCGCTCGATGGCTCAGAGGGCGTCAAGCTCGCGTACGACCGCCTCGGCTTCTTCGCCGGCGCCTGCCCGTCCGGGGACGTCAGCGAAGCGGCCGCCGTTGGGAGCGGAGAGGTCGCGCTGCAGGACTCCACCGGGGCCTGGGTGTTCTGCGCCGCGATCGAGGTGGGGCCCGCTGAAGAGACCCACACGCTCGAGGTGCCGTTCGTCTTCTGGAACGGGAGCGAGCGGGTCACCGGCGAGGCCGCGCTCACGGTCAACGTCTCGGCGGGCGGCGAGTGATGCTCGCCACCCTCGCGCTGCTCACCGCCCTCGCCAGAGACCCCTCTAAGGCGTTGCTCGACACGGGGCTCGCGTGCGCCGAGCAGCTCAACTACGGGTGCGCGCTCCAGAACCTCGAGGCGTTCCGCACGGCCCACCGAGTCAGCCCCACGGTGACGGCGCCCGAGGCCGTGAAGGGCTGCAACGCGCTCGCTACGGTGTATGCCTCGGTGGATCGGGGCGACGACGCCAAGGCGGCCTTCGAGTGGTGCCTCGAGCTGGACCCGCGCTTCTCGGTGGATCCCGACGTGGTCGGGCCGCGCATCACGCCCCACTACGCGGCGGCGCGCGTGCGTTTCCTGTCCAAGCGGCTCCGGCTGGAGCCGGTGGGCCCCGAGCTGCCGCCGCTCCACGAGGTGCCGCCCGCGGTGGAGCCCGTCCTCCACACGCCCTCCGAGGTGCTGCTCTCCGGAAGTCTCGGCATCGGCGGGGGTGACGCGCCCAACCGGCTCTCCATGGGCGCTGGCGGCGCCGTGCTCTTCGCCGACGACGCCGAGTCGTTCTCCGCCGGCTTCGCGCTCGAGGTCGACTACGCCCGCCGGGTCGGGCCCGTGGCCGTGGTGGTCGACATCCACTTCTCGAATCACCGCACGAAGCGCGATGACATCCGCCCGGGATACCCGTCCACCCTCTACCGCATCGGCGGCGGCGTGGGCGTGGACTGGGCCTGGCTGGCGGCGGAGCGCCTCGAGATCGTCCTGGGCGGCATTCTGGGCGTCAGCGCCGCTGGCGTGGGCGGGCTCGACGACCGGGTCGGCGCGTGGCTGGGGCTCCGAGCGGGTCTCATGGTGCGGGTCAGCGACGAGTTCGCCGCCGGTTTCCTTGCCGAGCCGGGCCTCGTGATCGCCCAGCTCGAGTCCGGCGAAATCGGGTACAGCACCGTGTTGCCTCTCATCGCACGCTTCGAGGCGCGCTTCTAGCGTGGTCCCCCCGTGTTCCCCCCAACCTGCGCCCCTTGCCACTCCCTGGACCGTCCCGCCAGCGTCCGTTACGGTGGCCAGGTGGCTTACAGCCCTTACCCTCTGATCTGCGCGGACCCGTGAACCACGCGCGGGAACATCACTCGGCCCGACGCGTTGGTCCGTCGCTGTGGCTCAGTGTAGCGATCGGCGCCTTCGTGACGCTCATCACCTCACCGATCGTGTTCAACCTCCTGCCCGGGACGGCCCGCGCGATCGCCCCGCTGGTGTGTTCCGGCAGCTTCGAGATCGTGGAGAGTGGGCGAAAGCGGGGTCACGAGTATCTCTGCAGCGTCGGAAGCGGTCCGCCGGACGACATCACTGTCCTCGCGTCTCTGGCCACGGCTGTGCTCTGTCTCGTGACCTTCGCCACGGTCGTCCATCTCGTTCGCTTGTGGTCGGCGCGCCGCGTGGCGCCGTAGCTCCGGAGGGTGGCGCGGGAAACGGCGGATCAGGGGCTGGCGGCCTTGCATCGAGGTGGCCAATTCACCGGAGCGCGCGAGCGCGGAGGTGAACCGGGCCGGGGAGCGCGGAGGTGAACCGGCCCCAACGTGAATTGCGAGCGGCTGAGCGAAGGCACGCGACCACGCCAGTGGACGATGACTCGGCAGCGGCCCCGCCCGTGCGGACGTTCACTGGCAAACGGTGCCACCGTCGCGGTCCGCGGAGTCGCAATCCGTCGCCCATTCCGCCTGATTGATGCGGCATCCGAGGGTGTTGCCGCTCGTGTCGTAGTGCTGGCCGACCTCACCAGTGGCACCGGTGGCGAAGTAGTCGGTGTCGCATTGGGTCATGCACGCGCTGACGCTTCCGTACGAGCCGCTGGTACAGTATCTGCTGAGCGTGTCGCAGTAGTGCGCGCAATTTGGCGTCGACGTGTCACCGCAGGCGGCCGCTTCCGAAGCGGCGCTCGCGTGGGGACAGTGGACGGCAGCGCTGTGTTCAACGGCCGAGCGCAGGTGGCGGATGCGGCATTGCACCGTGTCCCAGTAGAGGTAATTCGGGTCGGCGTAGCCGTACGTCCCGTTCGGTGTGTCCGCAATCGCGCCGCAGGCAGTCAGGCACGTCGCTTCGTCGGTATAGACTTCATTCCTTCCCGTGCACAGTGTGAGCGCGCTGTTGCACAAGACGGTGCACCATGAACCGCAGACATTCCCGCCAGAGGAGCCGGCGACGTCGCAGAAGGCCGCGCGAGGTGTGGCCCCGGTAGCGCTCGCCGCGCGCTCCGCATGCGTGAGTCGGCAAGCGATTGTGTTGCCGGTGGTATCGCCCGCGGTGCCGGCCTCCCAGCCAACTGCGAGGCAATAGGTGTTGCACTCCTCCTCGTCGTAGAACTGGTTCGTCACGCTGCTGTCGGTGCACGCGGCCTGAAGCGTCGTGCAGTACTCCTCGCACGTCGGTGCGTCCCCGCCCGGGTCCGGGGTGTCGACGCAGAAGCCGCTCTCGCAGGTGGCGGATGCGCAGTCTTCGTTGCGGCCGCACACCTTGCCGACGGCGCACCGCGGGCAGTCCGGTCCGCCGCAGTCCACGTCCGTCTCACGACGACCCTTGATGCCGTTCGAGCACCCGCGCGGCATAGCGGCGGCGGCGCCCATCATGGCCACCTCTTCCTCGTCGTGCGCGTGGGTGGCCTCGGCGCCGGTTTCGGGATCGTCTGCGCATGCACCAAGGCAGCCGAGGAACAAGAGCAAGAGACCAAGTGACTTGTTGCGTGTCATGGGGCGTCCTTCGTGGGGGGATCTCGACGATACCATGGGGGAGTTGGGCGGGTCACGGTTTGGCACCACGCAGGCGGCGGTCAAGGCGAGGAGGAGTGGCACGCGCGGCATTGATTGAACTCCTGAGAGCTCGACTATCGTCTAGTAGGCGTCGCCCGACAATTGCCCGTTCATCGCCTGCCGAACCTCGAGCGCCACCAACGCCGCTTCAGCCGAGACCTCTCGCGCTTCTAGCTTCGCCGCGCCTCGGCCATCCGGCGGACCGTCACCGGCCGAAGACGAGGGGGCTCACCCGGAGGGCGGCGGCCTCGGCGGCTGTGAACGCCACCGGGTCAGCGCTCGCGTTCGGGCTGGGCGCCATGACGCTGGGCGGGGCGCTGTGGGGCAGGCCGAGGAGGTGACCCAGCTCGTGGGCGATCACGCGCCCCAGGGCCTCCCCGTCGCCGTCGCCCGGCGGTTCGCACGTGGAGGTGCCCACCACCACGAAGGAGGCGCGACCGGCGAGGCGCGGGCCGCCCGGGAGGCGGGTGGCGTGGCCCGCCAGGCGGGTCTGCCCTTCGCCCGGGGTGATTCGATCAATACACGGCACCACCACCACCAGCGCAGCGTCCCCGACGCCCACGCTCGTGGGGATCGGCTCGACCGGCTCGTGGTCGTCGATCACGGACGCCAGAGCGTCGACGGTGCTCTCGCCCAGACCGACCTGCAGGGGGGCCAGCGGCGGCACGGGCGGCGCGAGGTGCAGCGGTGCCACCTCCTCGACCGCGAGCCCCGTGTCGGCGAAGTGGCGCCGCGCGGCCGCGAACGCGGCGTCCCAGCGCGCCTGCTGCGCCGCGTCGATCTCGGGCGCGAACACCCGTCTCACCCGGAGGCTGGGAACGCCCACGAGCTCTGGTAGCACCGCGGACTCGAGCCGCAGCACGTCGTGGGGCAGACCGTCGATTCGAGCTGCAGCGCCAGAACCACAGCTCACGAGGGCGCCCCGCACGCGCCAGCTCCCGGGGGCGAGCGGTGGGTCGCCGATCCGCGGCCACTGGCCGAGGGCGTAACCCGTCTGGTCCAAGGGTTCGTCGCCCGCTGCGCCCGTCGGCTCAGGGGGGGCGTGCCAGGGGCTCCCGTCGGGTCCTTCCACCGTAGTGAGGGCGAAGCACACGCTCGCGGGCAGCTGCCCCTCCGTGGGCCGCATCCGCACCAGCAGCGACCGCGCGCCCTCGGGCACCTCGACGGTCACAACGGGCGTGAGGCCATCGGCGTCGGCGGGCAAGGTGCCATGGTCGCGCCAAGCGACTGCCGCATCGCCAGGCGGGGAGACGGCGTCGATGGCCGCCTCCGCCGCGGGACCGCCAGGCTCCCCACAGGCGAGCCAACAGAGCATCAATCCACCGAGAGAGGCGCGCGTGAGGGCGCGGTGACCCCCAGCGCGCGTTCCCAGGGTGTGAGCCATCACTCCTAGGGGGCGGCGCTCCCCGGGGGGCCGCCTCACAACTGCGGGACCTCGCCGGCGCCTCGGTCGCAGCCGGTACCTTGAGGACGCGCGATCCCGCGCTGGTCCATCCCCCCGCTCGCCCCGAGGCACCAGGGCAGGTCGGCGCTGTCTCGTGTGGAGGCGCCCGACGTCGGGAGCATCACCCAGTTCTTCACCTTCAGCCCCGGGATCGGAGAGGGATCGAAGCGAGGCTTCCCGAGCGCGGCGGGCGCCCCCGTGGACGTGACGCAGTTGGCGACGCTGCCGTGGGGCCCGTAGTTCTTGTCGACGCCGCTCGCGAGCCGCGGCGCGATCGTGCTGTCGGTGAGGGTGAGGACCGCGTCCGGGCCCTTGAGGCACGCCAGAGACTGCTTCGTCGGGCCGTTCTCCGCGATGACGGAGTTCACGATCTTGGTGGTGCCGTTCACGTACAGCGCGGGCCACTTGTCGGGGTCGATGTTGTTGTTCGCGGCCACCGTGGTGTGGATGAGCGTCAACTTGCCGTGGCTGTTGATGATCCCGCCGACGTCCCAACCCTCGTTGGCGATGAAGGACACGTTGGTTAGCGTGGCTTCACTCAAGTAGTCGACGGCCACGACGCCCTGGTTTGCCTTGTTACCGTAGAAACTCGAGCGCGTGAACGTGCACTTCGCATAGATACCGCACCACACGCCAGCGCCAGCGGCCGGGCCCACGTTGTACTCGAAGCGCACGTTGTCGAAGGACACCAAGCCACCCAGCACAGCCACTGCGCCGCCATGGTCGAGGTGGTGGTTATAGGGTGCGTCGGCAGGCGCGGCCGGTTCGACCTCGCTCCGAAGGTTGAGCGAGAAGACGGTTCGAGAAATACGCATCTCCGCGAAGCTATCGGCGAAGATCGCGCCGCCGGCGTACTTCGCGGAGTTATTGTAGAAGGTGCAGTCGTCGATGATGATCGTTGCGTGCTGGCCAGAGTAGCCTCTTACGAAGAGCGCAGCGCCGCGATTCTCCTCCCATCCATTGTCCCAACCCCCCACGGCCGACGCCAACGTGTTCTGCACCCTCAGCCCGCGGAGCGTGAGGTCATGGGTGGTATTGAAGGCCCGATGGGCGCCGTCGCCGTCGATGATGAAGTTGCGCCCGGTGGCGTCGATGGTGAAGTTCCGATACATCTGCGGGAGCGACGACTGCAGTCGAACGAGCCCGTCGACGAACACTTTGATCTTTCGCGGCGGCGAGTTGAGATCGTAGTTGCCGTCGAGAAGGTCACGGAGAGAGCCCGGGCCCGAGTCGGCGGTGCTCGTAACGGCCCAGTCACATATCGTCGACCCCACGACGCAGACGCCGCCCTGGCAGGCATCGCCCTCGGTGCACGGATCGCCGTCGGTACAGACGGTCCCATTGGGCTCGCCGAGGTGCTGGCACCCATACTTCCAGTCGCAGAAGTCGATGGTGCAGGCGTTGCCGTCGTCGCAGTTGAGCGGCGACCCCGCGAGGCACGTGCCGAACACGCAGAAGTCGCCTTCGGAGCACACATCGCCGTCGTCGCAGGTGTTCGAGGCGGAGTAGACGCAGCCGACGAGCGAGTCACATGCGTCCGTGGTGCACCGGTCGTTATCGTCGCATTCGAGGAGGACGCCGCCTTTGCAGCTTCCGTTGAGGCAGGCGTCGCCGACCGAGCAGACCGATCCGTCATCGCACGCGGCGTTGTTGGGCGTGTAGACGCACAACCCGGTTGCGGGCGCACAGGAGTCGTCCGTGCAGAGCTTGCCGTCGTTGCAGGTGGGCTTGCCGGTGGCTTTGCAGCCCGTCGCCCAGTGGCAGGTCTCGAGCGTGCACTTGTTGCCGTCGATATCGGGGCACGGCAGCGGGGTGTGCAGGGTGCAGGCGCCGTTCTGGCACTTGTCGCCCACCGTGCAGACGTCGCCATCGTTGCAGTTCGCGCTGTTGTGGGGGCCGACGCAAGCGCCAGCCGCGCAGGCGTCCGGACCCGTGCAGTCGTCGAGGTCATCGCAGGGCGTGGTGTTGTTGGTGAACACGCAGCCCGTGGACGGACTACACGAGTCCGTCGTACACGCGTTCTTGTCGTCGCAGACTCGCGGCTGAGCGTCGCACACGCCAGAGCGGCAGACGTCGGGCACAGTGCAGTGGTTGCCATCGTTACAAGGCGCGTACTCGTCCGCTGCTCGCGCCGAGCAGGCGCCCGTGTCCCAGTTGCACGAGTCGACGCTGCACGGATTGCCGTCGTCGCACACCTTGTAGGTCTTGCCCTTGCATAGACCGTCGACGCACTTGTGGTCGAGAGAGCACTTGTCGCCGTCGTCGCAGGTGGAAGACTCGAACGACCTCTTCTCGAACCGGCACGTTCCGTGGGTGGAGTAGAAGAGCTCCTTGTCGCAGAAGTCGGCCGTACAGGCGTTGTCATCGTCGCACTGGTCGCTGTTCGAGCACGGCGAGGCGAGCGCCCAGTGCTGCTTGAGCCGTTCCGTCATCTCTGCCTGCTCCGCGGCGTCGAGGACCCGGTTGAACACGAGGAGCTGCCCGATGCGGACATTCGAGTACGTGTTGACGTACCCGTCGGTCGTCCCACCGATCTTGACGTACGCGGACCCGCTCCCGATGGTCACGGGGGGAGCGGTGGCCTTCTTCATTCCCCCGACATGGTGCAGCTGAAGCTCGGCGTGGGCCGACGAGACGCGCGCCACGAGCAGCTGGACGCCGGAGACAGATGCCACCTCCCCGAGCGAGGTGTTGCCGCTCATGAGCCTGAAGGTCCCGTTGTCGCTCCGGAGCTTGATGGTGCCGCCCCACGAGAGGACATCTGTGACGCTATGAGCCGGCTGGTCGAACACCATGAAGATCGTAGCCGCGCCCGTGGGGCTCAGGTTTCCGAACAGGAACCCATCGTTGAAGTCCACGGCGGCCCGATGGGGTCCGAGGGCAGACGGCACGAACTTCGGCTGAAGCGTCGTATCTGAGTTGAACAGCGCTCCCACGCCCGTCGACCACCGGGAGACGTCGTTCTGGGCGTTCTTATCCAGCGCGTTGTCCACGGAGGCGTGCACATCGAGGATGAGCCCGTTCGTCACCGGGAGGCTGCAGAGGGTCGTGGCCTGGCACGTGGTCTGAACTGTGTCGATCGGGTCAGCCGCGCAAGTGTCGAAGACGGTGCACGCAGAGCCGTCACTGCAGGCCTGACCTCGCAGGTGCACTCGGTGACATCCCGAGGCCGGATTGCAGCTGTCGGTGGTGCACTGATTGCCGTCGTCACAGGACTCGGCCGGGTGTTGGCATCCCGCCCCCGTGACGCAGAGGTCCTTCGTGCAGGGGTTGCCGTCGGAGCAGACCGTGGTGCTTGCCGTGTTCACGCACTTCTTCGTGGCGGCGTCGCACGTGTCGACGGTGCAGACATCGTTGTCGTTACAGACCGATGAGCCGTTGGCCGGCTGGTAGACGCAGCCCACTCCGGCCTGGCACGCGTCCACGGTGCAGACACTCCCGTCGGCGCACGCGCTGTTCACCGGGGTGTTCAAACAGCCCACGCCAACCAGACACGTGTCGTCCGTGCACGCGATCCCGTCGTCACATGCGCTCGGGCTCAGGCTGGCGCACACATTCGTGCCAGAACATCCTGCCACTCCCCCGAGGTCCGTCTTCACTAGCCACGTATTCGAGCCGAAGGGCGAGAAAGCGACAAGCGCGTTGTTGGTCATCGAGATCTTCGTGTATCGCAGGCCGCCCACGGGATTGGAGAGCCACTGGAGGCTCCCCGAGCCATTGAGCTTCGCGAGAGTGTGCCCGCCGGCCGCGAAGAGGTTGGCCCCGTCCGTGGTGAGGCCGACTTCGTGGACATTGTTCGAGAACCCTGACAACTGGAGCATGGTGTTGCCGCCGTCGAGCTTCACCACGAACGCGCGGCGGTTGCCGTTGCCGTCGATCTGCGTGGAGCCTGCACCCCACATGAGCCCCGCGCCGTAAGACACCGCGGTGATCCGATCGTCCAAGGAGCCTCCGACGAGGCGCGCCGAGTTGTTCAAGGTCTGATAGAGCCCGTCGTAGGAGCCGGCGCCCGAGGACTCGGTGTAGCCGACCCACGAGAACGCGCCATTGTCCACGTAGAGGTCGGTGATGTGGTCGTTCCCGCTCCCCGTGACGCGCGGCGTGACCTGGCTGAAGACGCCGAGCCAGTCCATGTAGAACGTGTAGGCGTCCCATCTACCGTTCACGTGGACGCGAGCGGCGCCGTACCAGCCGTCGTGTGCATAGTGGAGGCTGTTGACGGACGCCAGTGCGCCCCCGGGATTATGGGTGTGTGAGCTCTTCAGGTCGCCGTTGTTGGGGTTGCGCCGCTGGACGACGAACGCGTTGTTCTCGAGGGCGCCGCCCACTACGAGGTCGCCGTTGTGGTAGCCGATCGACTCCAGGGCAATATTCTGGACTTCCTGACTCCACTGCGTCTGTCCGAGCGCATTGGTGCGCGTGATCGTGGAGGTCCACCAGCTGGCGCTCCGGACCCTAAGGAAGACCATGTCGTACTCCGGCCCCGGGAGCACCACGAACGCGTCATGGCCCATCATGTAGGCCGAGCCGCCGTCGACCTGACGCGCGTAGTAGGTGAGCGAGTTCATGTTGTCGTTGCACACGCCAGCCGAGCAGGAGGCCTGTGTTGCGCAGGTGAGCTTCGGTGGGCAAGTGGTGCCGTCTGCCACGTTCGAGGTCGTGCAGCCCGTGGCCGGATTGCAGGCGTCGGTGGTGCACGGGTTCAGGTCGTCGCAGGCCTTGGCGGCGCCGCCGAGACACACGCCATTCTTGCAGGCGTCCGCTACGGTGCAGGCGTTCCCGTCGTCGCAGATGGCGACGTTGGTCGGGTTGGAGCAGCCGGTGGCGTCGCTGCAGACATCGTCGGTGCACGCGTTGTTGTCGTTACACACCGCTGCGCTGACCGTGAACACGCACCCCGTCGTGGCGCTGCAGGTGTTGGCCGTGCAGAGCTTGCCGTCGTCGCACGCGCCGTTGCTCGGCGTATGGACGCAGCCGGTGGTCGCGTTGCAGCTATCGGTGGTGCACGCGACGCCGTCGTTGCAGGTCTTGGCCACGCCCGCCGCGCAGGCGCCCTGGACGCATTGGTCGTTCACGGTGCACGCGCTGCCGTCGCTGCACGCCCCGGCAGTGGCGGTGTATTTGCAGCCCGACGCCGGATCGCAGCTGTCCGTGGTGCACGGGTTGCTGTCGTTGCAGGGAGCGATCGCCGTGAACGCGCACCCGGTCGTGGCGCTGCAGGTGTCGGCGGTGCACGCGTCGCCATCGGCGCACAGGGTGTTCTGTGGCGTGTAGACGCAGCCGGTCGCACCACTGCACGTGTCGGTGGTGCAGGCCACGTTGTCGTTGCACGTGAGCCCGGCGCACGGGCTGGCCTGGGTGCAGCTGGGGGGCGACGTGGAGCCACTCAACGTCAGGTCGCCTGTGGAGAGTGTTCCGCCCTCCACGGTGAACTCGTCCGCGGTCCAGGCCAGGGTGTTGCCGTTGCGCGCGATGGACCGGGATGCCCGAGTGTCGGTGCGCGTGACCTGTCGGATGAAACCGCCGTCCGAGATCCGGACTTCTGCCAGATAGGTTCTCCAGCCGTTGCCGGGCTGGATCTCGCCAGAGATGTAGAACGAGTCGTTGTCCTTGGCGACCATGTCGTAGATCCCGCCCACGTTCGACGGGAGCGAGCTCCGAATGCTCGCCAGCCGGCCGAGAGTCGTTCGGTCGAGAAGCTGGAAGTGAGAGAGGCTCGGATTGACATGATATGCGTACGTAAGGTAGTTGTTGCCAACGCGTTCGATGCCCACGGCCTGCCCGGTTTCCCAGGCGAGGCTCACTTTCCGGGCGCCCTCCGGCGTGGCAGTGTAGATCCAGTTGACGCCGCCGTAGATAGGGTGTTGGCCGGCCACGACGAGCTGACCGTCGTCGTAGAGGATGTGCTTCATCGACCCGCTGGTGCCGTCGTCGTGGAGGATCGGGTGCGTCCCTAGGTGCACTCCACTCTTGTCCATTCGCACGATGAAGCTGCTGGTGGAGGAGCCGACCACGGCCGCGAAGCCTTCCGGGGTCTCTGCGATGTCGTAAGCCATCTCTTGATTGGCGTAGTCCTTGTACCAGATCAGTGCGCCGGTGGTGCCATTGAGCAGGGCGATCCGCCCCATCGGATACGCAGCGCTGGAGACGATGACGTTCCCATCCGACGTCGGCTTGACCGCCGTAACGCCGACATAGGGATAGTCCTGGCTCCACTTCAGGACTCCGTTGCCATCGTAGCGCCGCACTCCCTTGAACGTATTGTACTGAAAGCCAACGACCCATCCGTTGCCCATCGCCGAGACCGTCGACGCGAGGTTAGGCTGTCCCGTGAAGGGGTTGCTCCCGAGCGCGAGCTTCCACTTCGGCTTGCTCCCAGTGCTGACGCACGACCCCGCCTGGCACTGCGGGCTCACCGGACAGGCGTCGTCCAAGGGCGAGCAGACGGTTCCGTTGGCGGCGCTCGTGGTCGTGCAGCCCGAGCTCGTGTTGCAGGCATCGACCGTACAAGGATTCCCGTCGTTGCAGAGCGCCGCCGCCGCCGTGTAGACGCAGCCCGTGCCGCTCACGCACACATCCACCGTACACACCACACCGTCGTCGCACGTGACGGCCGCGCCGCTGCAGGCGCCGGCCGCGCAGGCGTCGCCCGTTGTGCACGGGTTGCCGTCGTCGCAGGCCGTCACAGCGTTCGCCGTGAACACGCACCCGGAGGCCGACACGCAGGCGTCGTCGGTGCAGGTGTTCTGATCGTCGCACACGCGCGTGGTCCCGGCGCAGGTGCCCGAGCTGCAGCTGTCCGCGACCGTGCAGGCGTCGCCGTCGTCGCACGGCGCCGAGCTGACCGTGTGCGTGCAGCCCGTGGCCGGGTTGCAGCCGTCGACGGTGCAGGGGTTCTGGTCGTCGCACGTCGCTTGGGTCCCGGCCAGGCAGAACGCGGCGGCGCACACGTCGCCGGTGGTGCAGGCGTTCCCGTCGTCGCAAGCGTCCGTGTGCGGCGTGACCACGCAGCCCGTCGCGGGATCGCACGAGTCCGTGGTGCATTGCTTTCCGTCGTTGCAGGTGATCGCCGTGCCGGCGCACGCCCCCGCCGCGCAGGTGTCGCCGGAGGTGCAGGCGTCCGCGTCGTTGCACGGGACCGTCTGGTTCGTGAACACGCAGCCGGTCGCGGCCGCGCAGCTGTCTGCAGTGCACGGGTTGTCGTCGTTACACACCCGGGCGGCGCCGGAGGTGCACGCCTCGCCCACGCACTTGTCCGGCGTGGTGCACGCGTTGCCGTCGTCGCACGGGGCGCCGCTCGGGACGCTGGTGCAGCCGACTCCCGGCTCGCAGGTGTCGGTGGTACAGAACTTCCCGTCGTCGCAGTTCAGGGCGGTGCCCACGCACCCGGCGGGCGAGCACGTGTCGTTGAGTGTGCAGCTGTCGCCGTCGTCGCACGCGCCTGTGCGGGCGGTGTTGGAGCAGCCGGTGGTCTCGCTGCAGGCGTCGGTGGTGCACGGGTTGCCGTCGCCGCAGTTCACGGCCGTCCCGGCACAGGTGCTCGCCGCGCAGGCGTCGTTCACCGTGCAGGCGCTGAGGTCGTCGCAAGGCACGCTGTTCGCCGTGTGGATACAGCCAGAGACCTGGTGGCAGGTGTCGTCCGTGCAGGGGTTCTGGTCGTCGCAGGGCAGGGCGGGGCCACCCACGCAGGCGCCGTTCCCGCACGTGTCGGCGGTGGTGCAGACGCTGCCGTCGTCGCAGGCGATCGTGAGGAGCACGAACCGGCAGCCTTGGCCCGGGACGCAGGAGTCCCCGGTGCACGGGTTATTGTCTTCGCAGACCACAACCGGCCCGGCTGCGCACTTGCCCAGGGCGCACACGTCCGGCGCAGAGCAAGGCTCACCGTCAGAGCACGCGGCCGCGTTCGGCACGTTGCGGCAGCCCGTGGCCAAGAGACAGCTGTCATCCGTGCAGAGGTTCCCGTCGTCACAAGTCCGCACGACGCCCCCGGCACAGACGCCGGTGGCGCACGTCTCGCCGACCGTGCAGGCGTCTCCGTCGTTACACGCGCCTGTGAGCGCCGCATGGCTGCAGCCGCCGGCCGGCAAGCACGTGTCGGAGGTGCACGCGTCGCCGTCGTCGCACGACTCCACGGAGTCACCGATGCAGTGGCCGAGGGAGCAGAAGTCCCCGTTGCTGCAGGCGTCGCCGTCGTCGCACGGCCCCGGGACGGGCGTGGTCACGCAGCCCTTCGCCGGTAGACAGTCGTCGCTGGTGCAGACGCTGCCGTCGTCGCACACGAGCGCGGCGCCGCCCGTGCAGACGCCTGCCTCGCAGGTGTCGCTGGTGGTGCACTTGTTCCCATCGGAGCAGGAGCCGGGGCGATGGGTGTGGATGCACCCCGTGGCGGTCGAGCAGCCGTCGTAGGTGCAAGGGTTCGCGTCATCACACTGCGTGTCGTCGGCGCCCACGCAGTACTCCGCGACGCACTGGTCGCCCGTGGTGCAGGCGTTGCCGTCGTCGCACGCGATGTCGTTGGGGACCTGGATGCAGCCTAGCGCGGGGTCGCACGTGTCGTTGGTGCAGGGGTTCGCGTCCGCGCACGCCGCGGCGCTTCCCGCGACACAGGAGCCGGCGGCGCACTGGTCGCCCTTGGTGCAGGCATTGCCGTCATCGCAGGCGCCAGCCCGGGCGAGGTGGACGCACCCGGAGCCGGGCGCGCAGGAGTCGAAGGTGCACCCGTTGTCATCGTCGCAGTCGCGGGCCGCGCCGACGCACAGCCCCTGCGTACAGGCGTCGCCCGTGGTGCAGGCGTCCCCGTCGTTACAGGCGGCCGTCCCGTAGGCGAGGGCGCAGGTGCCCACCAAGCAGCGGCTCTCGAAGCACGCGGGCGCCGGGCCGCAGTCGCTGGCGGCCGAGCACGGCTCGCCGCATCCCACGACCGGCGTGTGGGTACACACCCCGTTGGCCGTGCAGGCGTCGGCGGTGCAGTCGTCATTGTCGTCGCAGGCCTTGGGTGACCCACCGACGCACACCCCCGCGGCGCACACGTCGCCGGTGGTGCACGCGTTCCCGTCCGAGCAGGCCGCTTGGTTGGGGGTGGACCGGCACCCGAGGGCGGCGTCGCAACCGTCCGCCGTGCACGGGTTCCCGTCGTCGCAGCTGGCGAGCGCCCCGGCGGCACACACCCCGTGCGCGCAGGCGTCGCCGGAGGTGCAGGCGCTCCCGTCGTCGCAGGCGCCCGACCGCGCGGCCCATTGGCAGCCGCCAGCGGCGGTGCACGTGTCTACGGTGCAGGCGTTCCCGTCGTCGCAGGCCGCGGCGGTCCCGGTGCAGCCGCCCTTGAGGCAGGTGTCGCCGATGGAGCACACGTCGCCGTCGTCGCACGGCGCCGAGATGTAGACGGACACGCACGAGCCGCTCACGCAGACGGCCGAGGTGCACGGGTTTCCGTCGTCGGCGCAGCTGGCGGTGGTGGTGCACGCCGAGCCGCAGCCGGTGATGGGCGTGAAGACACAGGCGCCGCTGGTGGAGTCGCACAAGTCCAGCGTGCACGCCTTCCCGTCCGCGCAGGGCACGCGTGTGCCGCCGAGACATACGCCGCCGCCGCACTCGTCCTCCCGGGTGCAGGCGTCGCCGTCGTTGCACGGCTGCGCAGAGATCGTGTGGACGCACCCGGCGTTGGGGTCGCAGCCGTCCAGCGTGCAGGCGTTTCCGTCATCGCAGGCCGCGGCGCCGGAGCCCACGCAGGAGCCCGCGGCGCAGCGCGCGCCCACGACACAGGCGTTGTCGGCTGCGCACGGGCGCGTGTGTGGCGTGTAGACGCAGCCTGTCGCAGCGGCGCAGGAGTCGTCGGTGCAGGGGTTGCCGTCGTTGCACACCACCGAGTCTCCGGCGCACGCGCCAGCCGCGCAGGCGTCCGCGCTGGTGCAGGCGTCGCCGTCGTCGCAGGGCGCGGTGGCGGGCGCGAGGCCGCAGGCTCCCGCGGTGCAGGTGACGGCTGTGCACGGGTTCTGGTCGTCCTGACAGTCCGCGGCGGTGACGCACGCGGCGCCACAGCCGGGAGCCGCGGTGTGGGTGCAGTCGCCGTCCGCGCAGGCGTCGACGGTGCAGCCGTTGCCGTCATCGCAGGACGCCGGCGCCCCCGGCTGGCACGCACCGCCCGTACAGGCGTCGCCCACGGTGCAGGCGTCGCCATCATCGCAGGCCGCCGAGACGGGTCCGAAGCGGCAGCCGAGCGCGGGATCGCACCCGTCGGCCGTGCAGGGGTTGCCGTCGGCGCACTGCTGCGCCAGGCCCGCCTGACACGTCGTGCCGCTGCAGGAGTCGTTCACCGTGCATACGTTGCCGTCGCTACACGCCCCGGAGACCGGGGTGTGCGCGCACCCGACGGACGGGTTGCACACGTCCGCGGTGCAGGGGTTGTTGTCGTCGCAGGCGCCGTTCTTGCCCGCGCACTGGCCGCCGGCGCACGCGTCTTGGACGGTGCACGCGTTGCCGTCCGAGCAGGCGGCCAAGGGTGTCACGGCGCAGAACCCGCCCACGCAGCTCAGCTCGGTGCACGGGTTGGAGGTGGCCGGGCAGCCGGCGTCGTCGGCGCATGAGAGCGCGCAGCCGGGGACCGCCGCGCTGAGGCAGGCGCCCGAGCTGGGCGCGCACTGATCGACCGTGCACGGGTTGCCGTCGTCGCAGATCACCTTCGCACCCGCTACGCAGGCGCCCGCGGCGCAGTGGTCCCCAGCGGTGCACGGATCGCCGTCGCTGCAGGAGAGGCCCTGCACCTCGTGGACACAGCCGACGGCGGCGTCGCAGCGGTCGAAGGTGCACGGGTTCTGATCGTTGCAGCTCACGGGGCTGCCCGCGAGGCAGACGCCATCCTGGCAGACGTCACCTGCGGTGCAGACGGCGCCATCGCTGCACGCGCGGGCGTGGGCCACCGCAGTGCAGCCCCCGGCCGGCTCGCAGCCATCGTCCGTGCAGGCGTTGCCGTCGTTGCAGTTCACCGGGGCGCCGCCGCAGAGTCCGGCGCTGCAGGTGTCGAGCTTCGTGCAGGCGTCGCCGTCGTTGCATTGGAGCGCGGTGTGGGAAACCACGCACTTGCCGGCGGGGCACTCCCAGGCCGTGCACACGTCGCCGTCGTCCGGGCAGTCGCTCGGCGCGCCGCAGTAGCCGCCGCAGCCGTGCACGGGGGTTGCCACGCAGGCGCCGGTTGTGGCGTTGCACGAGTCGATGGTGCATGCGTCGGCGTCGTCACACAGCTTCGGTGTGCTCTGGGTGCAGGCCCCCAGAGCGCAGGTGTCGTCCACGGTGCACGGCGCGCCGTCGTCGCAGGCCGCCGTGTTGGGCGCGGACGCGCAGCCGGACGCCGGCTGGCACGAGTCGTCCGTGCAGGGGTTGCCGTCGCCACAGTCGAGGGCGCCGCCGCCGACGCACGCGCCGTTCTGGCACGCGTCGAGGATCGTGCAGGCGTTCCCGTCGACACACGGGCCGGGAGCCGGCGTGGCGCCGCACTGTCCGCCGGCGCAGGCGTCGGTGGTGCACGGGTTGCCGTCGTCACAGACCTTGGGGGTGCCGCCGCACACGCCTTGTGCGCAGACATCGGCGAGCGTGCACAAGTCGCCGTCGTCGCACGTGCCCGCTTCGGGCAGGACGGTGCAGGTCCCGGCATCGCAGACCGGCATGAGGCAGGGGTTTCCGCCGTCGTCACAGTCGCTGACCGTCTTGCATGGCTCGTCGCACGTGGGGATCGGCGCGGCGACGCACGCGCCGCTCGCGGGGTCGCAGCTGTCGCTGGTGCACACGAGCGTGTCGTCGCAGTCCTTCGGTCCGGCGCCGCCGCACAGTCCGGCGATGCAGTGCTCGCCCAGGGTACACGGGTCGCCGTCGTCGCAAGCGCCGTCGGCGGCGACGCTCTGGCAGCCGCTCCCCTCGGCGCACAGGTCCACCGTACACGGGTTCCCGTCGTCGCACGGGACGGGGCTCCCTGGCGTGCAGGCGCCGCCCGCACAGACGTCACCGGCGGTACAGACGTTGCCGTCGCTGCACGATGCGGTGTTTGGGACGCTCACGCAGCCTTGCCCTGTGGCGCAGGCGTCGTTGGTGCAGGCGTTCCCGTCGTCGCAGACGGTGGGCGCGCCACCGGTGCAGGTCCCCGCGTCGCAGGAGTCCGCGGTGGTACACGGGTCGCCGTCATCGCAGGGACCCGACTTCGGCGCCGCGACGCAAACGTACTGGACGCACGAGGCCTCGACGCAAGCGCTGTCCCCCGCCGCGCACTCGAGGTCCGTGGTGCACTCGGCACCGCAGCCCTCGATCGGCGTGTGGAAGCAGCCCGCCGCGCAGGCATCTGTGGTGCAGTCGTCGCCGTCGTCGCAGTCGAGCGCGGCGCCGCCCGTACACGCGCCCGCAGCGCAGACGTCCGCCGTGGAGCACGGATCCCCGTCGTCGCACGCGCTGGTCGTGGGCGTCGCCACGCACCCGACCGCGGCGGAGCAGACGTCCGTGGTGCAGACGTTGCCGTCGTCGCACGCTAGCGCCGCGCCGGGCAGGCACACGCCGGAGGTGCACGAGTCACCTGGCGTGCACTTGTCGCCGTCGTCGCAGGGGCCCGGGCCGCCGGGGGTGTTGGCGCAGCCTGATGCAGCGGCGCAGCTGTCGTTGGTGCAGGCGTTGTCGTCGTCGCACGACACCAGCGCGCCGACGCACGCGCCGCCCGCGCACGCGTCACCGGAGGTGCAGAGAGAGCCGTCGTCGCAGGGCCCTGCCACTTCCGTGACGGCGCACTCGCCGAGCTTGCACGTCAACTCCGTGCAGACATTCCCGTCGTCCGGGCAGTCTGCGACCACGGTGCACTTCCCTCCGCAGCCCGGGATGAGCGTGTTCTGACACGCCCCGGAGCTGACGTCGCAGGTGTCTGTGGTGCACGGGTCGGCGTCGTCGCAGGACTTGAGGGGCCCGCTCTCACAGGTGCCAGCGACGCAGCTGTCGCCGGTGGTGCAGCCGCTCCCGTCGCTACAGTTGGCCACGAGCGGCTCGTTCTGGCAGCCGCTGCCGGCGACACAGGTGTCGGCGGTGCAGGGCTCTCCGTCGTCGCAGGCGAGCGGGGCGCCCGGCTGGCAGCTCCCGTCCGTGCAGAGATCGTCGGCGGTGCACGGGTCGCCGTCCGAACACGGCACCGTATCGGTGACGCCGTCGCAGTCGTTGTCGACGCCGTCGCAGGCCTCGAGCGGCGGCTCGGTGGGGACGCAGGCCGAGGAGGTGTCCTCGGAGCCGGTGTCGGAGTCGACCGTCGTGTCCTCGACGGCCGTGTCCTCAGGCGACTCGGTGTCGGTGGGATCGCTCACGTCCGCTGGGTTGGCGTCGGGCGAAGGGACGAGCAGGACCGAGAAGGTCAGCTCATCGCTTCGGCCATCACCGAGGGACTTCGGCGGGTTGACGATCGAGACGGCAAGCGGGCCGGGCGCCCCGAGGAGGGCCGCCGGGATCGTGGTTCGGAGCTCGGTGTCGCTGATACGCTCCGTGGGATACGCCTTGCCGTTGAGCATGATCAGGGCGCCGTAGGCGAAGCCCGAGCCGGTCGCGGTGAGGGGCGTCGGCGCCGAGCCGGCGTAGGCGCTGACCGGGTCCACAGCGGTCAGCACGGGCTCGGGGTTCGGGGGGCCGGTGACCTCGAGCTTGAGCGCCTTGTCGAGCTTCTGGCCGTTGGCGTCGCCGACTCGGAGCATCGGCGCAAAGCTACCGGCCTGCTCCGGCACCCCGGAGAAGGCGCCGTCGAAGAGCGCGAGCCCGGGGGGCAGGCTGCCGCCGGCCAGGCTGAACGTGTAGGGGGGCGTGCCGCCCGAGGCGGACAGCGTCACGGGACCGAACTCGTTGCCCACCTCGCCGATCGGGAGCTCCGGGATCACCACCGCGAGCGGCGGTCCCAGTCGCTTCACTGGGACAGCGATGGAGAAGTGCGTCGTGAGGGCCAGGAGGCGCCCCTTCTCGGCGTCGTAGGTGGTCTCGAGGCCCACGAACTCGCCGCCCTCGGACGAGAGCACCACCTGGAGCTCGCTGGGGTCGGTGTCGCCGAGCTTGTCGAGGTCGATCGGGAGCGCGATCTCGACGGGTACGAGGAAGACCTGCCCGGAAGGTCCGAGGACGAGCGCCGGGCCTACCGGCTCGCCCACCGCCTCTACCGTTGCGGGGGGCTCCTGGATCTCCAGCGTGAGCTCCACGCCGGCGGGCAATGCGCCCGGAGGGACATCCAGAGTGGCTCCCGAGGAGTGTTCCACCTCGCCGCCCTCGTCCCCCAGCACCACCTGCACGGGCGCCGGATCCACCACCAGCGTATCCGGGGTGTCGAGCGTGTCTCCGGCGGTCGGGACGTCACTCGGTGGCACGTCTTTGGGCGGGACGTCGGCCGGCGCGGGCGTGTCGTTCGGCGCGGGCGCGTCCTTCGGCGGTTCGTTCGTATCCGCTCCGACGAACGAGTCCTTGCTCGGCGTGTCGGCGGCGGGGCCAGCGAGGTCCAGAGGCGCGACGTCGTCCGCCCCCGCCGGCGGTGGTGCCGAGCTGTTCTGCCCGCAGGCGACCATGACGACGGCTCCGAGCGCCATCATCAAGGCTCGTGCTGACCACGAGGCGGCCGGACAGAGCCGGAAGATCATCGGGATGACTTTCATGGGTGGCTCCCGGCGGCGAGGGTCGCGGCAAGCGTAGTAGCGTCGAGGTGTCGTCCGAGCTCGCGCAGGACGGCGGCGTCAGCCTTGGCGCCGAGGCGTCGCTCTGCTGCGAACCGAGTGAGGAGTGCGTCTCGGGCGGGCGCAGAGCCCGCGTGGGCGGCTGCGCCGACAACAGCGATCAGCGCGGTCGCCGCCGTCCCGCGCTCTCGAGGGAGCGCCTCGATGGCCCAGGTGGCCCACGGCTCGGCCGGCGCGGCGTTGGCCCGTGCGGCGCTCGCTGCGGCGGCGCGCGCGAGCGAGGCCCGCACCTGAGCGGCGGTCTCCCGGTGGGCCCAGTCGACCGCCCAAGAGGCGTCGACACCGCCGGCAACCTGGTCGAGCCCGGTCGCGAGCGCAGCCCTCACATCGTGGTTCGCGTGGCCGGCCAGCGGCTCGAGCGCGGGGAGGAGCGTCGCGTCGCCCGACGCCGCCGCGCCGTTGACGGCCGCGGCCAGATAGGCCGGTTCGGTCTCCGTGAGGAGCGCGGTGCGTACGGTGGCGAGGGCGCCCTCGCGCAGCCCGGGATCGTCCAGTCGGCCCTCGCGGGCGATCGAGCCCAGGGTGCTGAGCGCCCCGCTCGCGACCATGCTGCTCCGCGCACCCGGCGTGGGTTCGCGCTCGGCGGCGAGCGCGGTCAAGACCTCCACGTCGCTCGCGGCGAGTCCAGACTTCCGCCCGAGGTGCATCACCGCGTGAAGGCGCAGCGCCGGCGATAGCTCCCGGCGGGTCGCCAACGCGCGCAGTGCCCCACGCGCTTCGTGCAGCTCGCACGCACCGAGCGCGGCCAACGCGATGCGCGGCCACGCCGCCCCGGTGTCGTAGCGCCCGTTCTGCCCCACGATCCAGGACTCGAGCGCCTGCACCCCACCCGGGGTGCGGCTGAGCCAGTCCAGCACCTTGTCGATGTCGTGGTCCACGCGCTCCCCCTGAGGGTCCTCCCGCTCGAGGGTCGCTAGCGCCGGATCTGCGTCGGCCGGACCACCGGCGGGGACGGACGTGGCGTAGCCGGACGGTGCGGGGACAGACGCGGCAGAGGCGGAACCCAGCGGCGCTGGCTGCGGCGGTGCGGCGGCGCGAGCCCGAGTCTCCAGTGGGGCCGCTGGGGATCCTGAGTCCACGAGCTGCGATCCGTGTAACGCCCTCCACGCGAGGCCGCCGACCAGCGCCGCGGCGCCCGCGCCCATGAGCCACAGTCGTGTGGGTGTGGACGCGCTCAAAGCGATGACTCCACGTCGAACGGGAGGAAGCTTGCCGAGAAGTACGCGCCCACCTCTTGGACCGGCAGGATGGACGTGAGGCCGCCCAGCGAGACCCCCTGGCAGATCCACTCTCCGACTGCCTCTGTGCAGCCAAACGGGGGAAGGCAGATCTTGCCGAGTCCCAACAGGATGCACGCTTCCCCGGAGATGGAGACACCACCCAGCTTGCCGGTGACGGCTACCGACCCGTTGGCGCTCCCTTTGGTGAGCCACGCGCCGCTGGGGCGCTGAGAGGCGAACCAGTTCAGGCCTGCCGTAGCGGCCCACGTGGCGGTGAGCAGGTTGCCGGTCACGCTCACGCTGCCTTTGAAGTTGAAGAGCTCCTCGGAGGCGGTGACGGACGCATCCACGACGAGCTTGCCCGCAAACTGCAGATAGAGCTCGTTGCGCTCGTAAGCCACCTCGTTACTGCTGGTCAGAGGGTATTCGCACACGGGGATCATCGTGGCCTGGCAGGGCACATGCGCACGTGACGCGACATCTCGGATCCCCGGGTCGGTCACCGCGGCCTGGGCGACGGTCTTCGTGTCGTAGTCGACCCGCATGGACTTTGTGTAGAGGTATGGCGCCTGCACGGCGCACGCGCCCTTGTCGGGGACCATCGTCGCGTCGAGGAAGGCCCAATAGGTGGGCATCACGCTCGGATATGTGGTCCCGTACGGGACCCAATTCGTCTCGAAGAACACCTGGCTCATGAGGTAGTGGTAGTCGAAGCCCGCTCGGTAGTAGCCGAGGTAGAAGGGCTCTCCCAGCACGTTGGCGTAGGCGCGCAGCAGGGAGGCCTTGTTCTTGGACCCGTGGTTGGACGGCATCATGGCGCCCTTGTTGGCGCAGGTGGTCGCGTTGGCCCAGAAGTGGTTCGGAGAGGCGTCCTCCTTGAGATAACACCCGACGCCCTCGATGACGGTGCAGGGGGGCGTCTCAATGCCCTTCGAGAAGGCCAGACCCGTGGTGAGCGAGATCGACCCCATGAGAGGAGCCGAGAGGCAGAAGGGGTCGTAGACACAGAACTTGGGGCCGCCCGACTGCGCCTGCTTTCCGATCCAGTTGAGGGCGCTGACGAGCGGGGCGAGCTGGGCCGTGCTGCCGAAGTTCATGGACGAGGCGCTCGTATTGACCGACGCGTTGAGCGCGAACCGGAACCGGTCTGGGACGTCGTACTGCGGCAGGGAGATCGTGGCGAAGCCGAGGAGGCTGATGTCCCCCGTAACGAAGTCCGGGGCGCCCGGCGCCGTGTCATGGTAGGCGCGCGCCTCCGCCAGTTTCCCGGAGTCGAAGCTGAACAGGCTGCTCTGGAGCTTGGTCCAGAAGGTGCCGCCGAGGCGCACGTGGCCACCCACGACCTCGCGAAAGCCGCCGCGGAATCGGATCAGCTTCAGAAGCGCGTTCCCGGACTCCTCGGTCCTCCCGATCTCGTAATAGTCCGAGGCCGCGCTGTCGCTCGCCGCCCCCTCGGGATACGAGTGGACGCCGTAGTGTCGCGGGACGCGCAGGAGGGCCACCTCGGCCACCGCGCAGTTGTTCCGCCGAGCGTCGTCGGCGGGGCCGGCCTCCGCCAGCGTGCTCGCTGCACAGAGCCGCACCTCGAAGAGTGTCTGCTCGGCCCAGTCGCCCGACACGAGCCGCTCGCGCAGGGCCGCGTCGGGCATGGCGCCGCCGGAGAGGCCGACACGTCCGACTTGCGGGAGCGCCTCGGGGACGGTCAAAGCCGGCGCGTCGAGCCGGGTCCAAGCGCCGTCGTCGGCACCGGCGGGTCGAATGGCGAGCTCGACGTTCAGCGCGGGTATGTCGACGCCCTCGGGCGACTCGGCGCCGCCGCAGCCCAGGGTGGCCGAAGCCTCGATCAGCGGCGACGGGTCGAGCGCCGGTGCGAAGTCCGCGGCCTCGGTCCGCGAGGTAGCGAGCGTGGAGCCGGCCTCACCGGGCACCCCTTGAGCGGCGGTGTCTTCTCCCGCTTCGGGGGCTGCCTCCGGCACCTCCAGCACCGCGATGTTGGAGCCGAGCGAGAACGCGCTCAAGCGCAGGTCCAGGCCGGCGCTCGGGAGCAGGCGCAGCGCTGTGCAGTCGGCAGAAGCGCCGGGCGCGCACCCGATGGGCGCGGAGTTGGTCTGCCGGCGGCGAAGCTCCGCCTCGGCCTCCGTCTGCTCGGTGGCGGTGAGCACATCACGGGCGTCGACCCACAGGGCCTCGCTCGGGTCGAAGGTGGCCCACGCGATGACGTCATCGGCCCCTACGAGCGCCGAGCACGTGACGGGGACCCGCAGCTCGGCTGAGAGCTCGTGGCGACGAAGGAATGACGCGCGATGTCCGTCCCGGGGGTCACCATGGCGTATCGGGAGCGCTCCGAGGAGGCAGTGTTTGCCAGCGGAGGCCGAGGCGAGCCGGAGCACGACGCTGCTCTCGTGCGGCTCCGCGTCGAGCTCGAGCGCGAGCGCGACCGCGACGTCGTGGCCGACCATCAGGGTGCCGCCGTCGCTCAGGGTGAGCGGGCCCAGGCCAAGCCTTGCCACCCGTGGTCTGCTCGCCGTGGTCTCAGGGACGCAGCCGGCGACGCCGTTGGCGGTCTGGACCGACCTCAGGCCTTCGCCGCACGCGCTCTGAACCGGCGCGTCCGGGTCTTGGCATGCCAGCACCGCCACCAGCGGCACGAGGCCCAGCGCCGCACGCGCGAGCCAGCGGGGGCGAGGCGCGGTGAGCGGGCGCCGCCCCTCCGGACGCGCAGCCGTCGGTTCGCCTGGGAGATTGAGCACCATTGGCTTACGTCGCATGAGTGTCACCGGCCGTGTTGAGCCGTCAGACTCTCATGGTTCGAACTGCGCGATCAACGGCGCCTTTTTCGGCAGTAAAGATTGGCCAGCGTAAGATTAATTTGCCGGTGCCACAATGGCCGCTCATAGACACCCCCGGGCCCGCTCCGGCCGGGCGGCGCTCGGTCGGTGCCGCCCCTAGGGGGTCGGCGCCTTCACCCTCGCCAGCGTGATGCCGTCGCGTACCGTGAGCATGACCTGGTCCACCCGAACGTCGGCCCGAACGCGCTCGTTGAAGGCCACGATCGCTCGCGTGCTCTCGTCTGTCGGCGCGAGGACGCGCCCGCTCCACAGCACATTGTCGGCCACGATCAAGCCCCCCGGCCGCATCCTCGGCACCAGCAGCTCCCAATAGGCGAGGTAACCGACCTTGTCTGCGTCGATGAAGGCGAAGTCGAAGGGGCCTTCCAGCGTGGGCAACAGCTGCGCAGCGGGCTGGAGGTGCAGTCTGACCCTGTGCGCCAGGCCGGCCTCGGCCAGATATCGGGCCGCGATCCCCGTGGTCATTGGGTTGATGTCGAGCGAGTCCAGCGTGCCGTGCTCTGGCAGCGCCGCGGCGATGTGGATCGCGGAGCAACCGGTGAAGGTGCCGATCTCCACGGCCCGTTGTGCACCGGACAGGCGCACCAGCAGCCCGAGCAGCCCGCCCTCGATGGCGCCGACCTGCATTTGGGGCAGCTCCGTGGAGGCCTGGGTCTCCGCTGCGAGGCGGTCCAGCAGCTCCGGGTGGACGCGCGTGGAGTGCGCGAGGGCGTAGGCGTCGATCTCTGGCTGTACGAGGGAGAGCATGTGTTCCTTGTGTGGGCGTTACAAACGCTGCCGCCGGCTGCCCGCCGCGTTCATTGCGCCGGGGCTGGTTCGTTCAGGAGTCGCTCGATCTGTGAGATAAGCGCCTCGTTCAGCGGATCGACCACCGGCTCGAAGCGCGCCACGGGCTCTCCACGCCGATTCACCAGGAACTTCGTGAAGTTCCATCGAATCTCGCCGCGGGCGCTCTCCGGGCTGGCCTCCGTGAGTGTGCGGTATAGCGGCGAGACATCGGGGCCGCGCGCGTGGATCTTCGCGAAGAGCGGGAAGCTCACCTTGTAGCGCGATGAACAGAACTCCTCGATCGCCTTCGCGTCCCCGGGCTCCTGGGCGCCGAAGTCGTTGGACGGGAACGCCATGACCACGAGCCCGCGCTCCTTGAAGCGCTGATAGAGCGCCTCGAGCGGCGCGTATTGCGGCGTGAACCCGCACTCCGACGCCGTGTTGACCACGAGCAAGACCTTGCCACGGTACTCGGCCAGGCGCTTGGACTCGCCACGCAGCGTGGTGACCGTGTGGGCGTGGACCGAGCGCTCGAGCGGAGGCGCGGGCTTCTCCGCGGCCGCTGCGTCGGTGGGCCGTTGGCAGGCGGCCGCGAAGAGTACGACACACAACACGCGTCGGAGGGGCCCGAGACCCCGTTCGACGCGGGGTGCCTTGCCAGTCCGGCTGTTTGCCTTGGCCGGCCGCATCAGAACGCACCCACGAGGCCGAGGTGCACACCGACCTCGTCGTCAAAGTCCGAGAAGTCGTAGAACTCACCGCTCGCCTTGACGCGCAGCCAGGTCATCGGTGCCCAGGAGAGTCCGAGGGTGTACCGCAGCACGAGGCTGTCGTCCCGGAGCGGACTCGAGACCGAGACGTTCCCTCGGCGCCTCATGCCGTCGAAGCGCGCCACCAGATCCAGCCCCGTCGCGATGGGGTATTCCGTCTCGGCGTACCACCCTTCTTTGAGCGAGAACTCATCGAAGCTGCCATCGGCCGCAGGTCCGTAGCGGAAGGCGGCGAGGCGCTCGGCCGCTGACTCCGGGACCGCCATCTCGGTGCGGCGTAGTAGATACTCGAGTCGGAGGATCCATCGCTCCAGCTTGAGGACCAGGTCGCCACCGAGGACCAGCGCGTCGAGCTCAGCGTCTGGATCGTAGCGACCCCACATCGCCGAGACGCCCACGGTCAGCGCGCCCAGCTCCGGGAAACGGGTGGCCACGGCGAGGCGGCCCCCCACTGTGGGCTCCGAGTTATTGTCGACGTAGTAAAGGGCGGGGGTCCGGGACTGGATGAAGTCTACGTCCGTGGCGTCCGCGCTCCCTCTGAAGCCCCCGATGACGTAGGCGGCCCAGTCGAAGTCGACGGTGTCTGCGAGCGCGATCGTACCTCGCAGCTCGAGCCCGTTGTCTACATACGGCGCCGGCAAGACCGACATGTTCCACTCGCGAAGCCGCACCATGCGGCCCATGTCGTACGGCAGCGGCTTGCCGGACGTACGGTGGTTTGCCGGGTCGTGTCGCACCGGGAAGTCGCCGAAGCTCGGTGTGAAGCGGCCCGACCGGATGGTGAGCAGGTCGCCCACGCGGACGTCCATGTAGGCCATCCCCATCTCGAAGCCGTGGCAGCCGTAGCACGCCTTTACGCTGAACCCGAGGTGGTCGCTCACGTCCACATTGGCCTTGAGCGACACCTCGGCGGTGAAGCCGTCGAAGGTCTCGGCTCGGCCGCGGAGCTCTGTTGGCAGCAGGAGATAGTCGAGCTGCATGCTGCCCGAGAATGTGCGTTCGACAGCGTACGTCGAGGCGGCGCCAACGCCCAGTACGGCGACGCCTGCCAGGACCACAAGGGCGCGCGCGATCGGTCTGAGCAATGTCATGGCTCGGCCCCTTCGGCGATCCAGTCGGCGAGCAGCCGAAGCTGCGTCGGGTCAAGGAAGGGCGGGCCATCGAAGGGCATGCGATTCCCGAACGGGGGGCCCGAGGAGACCTTCTTGATGATCCCGCTCTCGCAGGGGTCGCCGGGCCGCACGATGTCGGCACCGACGGTGCTGCCGCCGCGCCGCAGCCCCTCGACGGAGGTGAGATCGAGGCCCGACACGAGGAACCCCGTGTTGTCCTCGCCGGCCGGATCGTGGCACGGAAGACACTGCGGCATGATGATCCCGACGTGGATCTGCACGTCGAAATCGACCGAAGCCTCCGTGTCAGAGTCCTCCGAGACGCAGCGCTCCGTGAGGGGCGGGCCGACCTCTGGAGCCAACTCGCACGCGATGACGACGAGCGCCATGAGCGCAGCGTATCGGCGACTCACGAGCCACCTCCTGGCACGGGTTTTGGCTCGATCGGGCAATTGACCAGCACCTCGGTGGGCTCGAGGGCGAGCACCTGACCGGCTACGGGCGTGAGCTCAGGCCAGTCGCGCTCCTCGAAGAGGATCGAGAAATCGGCGATGGAGCTCGTTGCTTCGTCCTGAGAGTCGTCTACGAGCGAGCGGTCCTCTGGGACGGCGGCCTTGACCACTCGCCAGAGCGGCGTCTCACCCTCGCCGAGACGAAACAGGTTGTTCGAGTCGTTCGTGTCGGCGTCGCCCGTGATGTCGACCCCTCGCGCGCCCTCGTCCACGGGCTCTCCGCCGAGCCGCCGGAGCTGCACGACGTCGGAGACCGGCGTATTGCCGTCTTCGGCGGGTGTGTAGAAGCCCATCCCGTAGAACGAGACCTGCACGCCGCGGTAGAACACCGGCGCCGGCGGGACCTCCGGCGAGTCGCGAGTGACGAGGCGCACGTCGGGATGGACCACGGGGCAATTGGAGAGGAGACCCGCGACGAACGGGGTCTCGACGAGGCCCGTTGCTTCGGCGAGTTGGAGATCCGCGACCGACGCGATGGCCTCTCCGTCCCAGCTCG
The DNA here is from genome assembly GCA_005776725.1 of Pseudomonadota bacterium. Classification (GTDB taxonomy): domain Bacteria; phylum Myxococcota_A; class UBA9042; genus SXOO01. The sequence continues at coordinate 31,100 of SXOO01000242.1, forward strand.
CGGTTACGGGCACGAAATAGACAGTCCAGAACGGCGTATAGCCGCTGTCACCCGGGATCGAGTCGATAACGAATGGATGTTCCGCGATCAAGGCCGGCTTGCCATCGTCGCCCATCCGGACCAGCGCATAGAGCGGGAGAACGCGCGCTGGAGCCGGCCCGAAGTCCCAGTACCAGACGCGTTGACCGCCGGAGAACGCCGAGCGCCGCTCGATCACCCGGCCGACGTTGTCGTGTGCGTCGATCTGCGCCAACTGGGCTGCGCTGGCCGAGGGGACGTCTGCCACGCTGAGGTAGCGGAGCTGTCCCTTGGGGACGGCGTCGTCGCTCAAGGGGCCCACGCACGCCGCGATCACGGTCGCCGCGGCTGCGGGCCAGGCGGAGAACCGCCGGGGGGAGCGCGCGTTGGAGCCAAGTTCGACGGTCTCGTTGCGGCGGCCGTGGATCTCGAGGTGCGTCACGGCGAGTCTCCGTCGGGGTCGATGTAGGAGATCTTGAAGCGGGCTGACGCAGTGCCCGTGTCGGGCCGCTCGCTCGCTCGCACGCCGGAGAGCGCCTTGCGAACGCAGGCGTCCATGCCCGGGAGCGGCGACCCGCTGACCGATACGTCGTTGAGCAGCCCCTCTTCGTCTACCGAGAGCTGAACAGTGGAGCTCCCGGGGCGCCCCCCTGCACCCGCGGCCTCCTTGAAGCAGTCTCGGAATCGGGCGACGCGGCTGTTGACGGCGGCCTTGACCGCCCCGCTGGACATCCCACCGCCCACCTGTAAGCCGCTGACGACTACCCGCGCTTCGGTCAGAACGCGAGCCGTTGGCGCTTCGACCGGCGGCTTCGGGGTCTCGACGGGCGGTTTCGGGGGCTCGACGGTCGGCTTCGGGGCCTCGACGGGCGGCTTCGGGGCCTCGACGGGCGGCTTCGGGGCCTCGACGGGCGGCTTCGGGGCCTCGACGAGTGGCTTCGGGGCCTCGACCGGCGGCCTCGGCGCTTCGACGGGCGGCTTCACGCCGACGGGCGGTTTCGGCTTCGGCTTGGCCTCTGCCGCGCCTGCCAGTTCGACGCTCGGCGCGGCCGCGGCCACGACCACGTCCCGCCGCGCGCGCGGGGTCGGCTCCTCGTCCTCGGTGCGTCGGGGCGGGGACGGGAGCTCTGCGACGCCGACCGCAGGCGCCGGTGCATCGGGTGCCGGGCTGGGTGCTGCTGCCGACGCTTCTGTGGTCGTTGCGGCCGGCGGTGCTGCGGCTGGCGGTGCGGCGGCAGGGGGAGGAGCCGCCGCCTGTGGCGTTGCCGGCACGGCTGCGCTCCCTGAGTCGCCGCTCTGGAACGCGAGGGCGATCGCCACGGCAGCAACGACGCCAACTGCGGCCAGCGCTGCCATCCACCATCGACCCCGGCCGGCGCTCGCGGGCAAGCCGCGATCCGTGACCAGCCCCGCGGCCATGACGCGCGAGGGGGTGGGCAGCTCGCCGTGAGTGCTGCGGACCCCGCTGACCGGCACCGCGTCGGCGAGCGCGCGGCGCATCTCCCGAGCCGTTGCGAAGCGGTTGGCGGGGTCTTTGGACAGCGCCTTCATGATCGCGTCGTCCAGGGCCGGCGGCAGGGTAGGGCAGTGCTCGATGGACGGGGCGGGCGCATCGAGGACGTGCATCATCAGCGTGGCGATGTCGTCTCCGCCGCTGAAGGGGAGCACCCCGGTCACCATGCGGTAGAGGATGACGCCGCAGGAGTAGAGATCGGTGCGCCCGTCGAGCGGCTTGTTCCGCGCCTGCTCAGGCGACATGTATGCCGGCGTCCCGATGACCGTGCCCACGGCCGTGAGGGTGGGCCCCATGTTCGGGGCATCGGCGGAGCGCCGCTTCGCGATGCCGAAGTCGCAGACCTTGACGTGCTCGGTGTGAGCCCCGTCGTCGTCCTTGCCCGCTACCAGCATCACGTTCTCGGGCTTCATGTCGCGGTGGACAACGCCGTGGTCGTGAGCCTCCTGCAGCGCGCTGAGCACCTGGGTCATCAGCCGGACCGCCCGCGCGGGGTCGAGCAGCCCCTCGGCGCGGATAGCCGCGTCTAGCGTGCGCCCCTCCAGGAACTCCATCGCGATGTAGAATCGACCCTGATCCTCACCGAAGTCGAGCACTTGGACGACGTTTGGGTGCTGGATGAGGCTGGCGGCCTGGGCCTCGCGTCGCAGGCGCTCACCCGCGACCGGGTCGGCGCGTAGATCGTCCGCGAGCACCTTGATCGCGACCAGACGGTCGAGCGCGACGTGTCGTGCTCGATACACGGTGCCCATTGCCCCGGCGCCGACGGCGCCGAGGAGCGCGTACTTGCCGTCTGCCAGCGTTTGAGATTGGACGTCGGTCATCGGGTGAGCATCGGTTATAGCCGCACTGCGCGGCGTGGGGAAGGAACGCTGCCTTCCTGGAGCTTGCGTGCTACGGTGAGCCCGTGTTGATCGCCGACACCCTCGACGACCTCCATCTGGTCCAGAACCTTCGCGGCGTCATTCGGCGCTTCTGGGGCCTCGAGGTGGGCTTCGCCGACCGCCGCGGGCAGGTCGCGTCGCACGCCCGTGGCGTGGCCGTGCCTCCACCGAACGCGTGGTGCAAGGGTTCGCTCGCCCAGGCCGAGGGCTTCCAGCGCTGCAACCGCTCTGTCGAAGAGGCCACCCAGGTGCTCGAGGCGGAGCTGCGCGCCGAGGCCCCGCGCCCTCGAGGTCCTGCCGGCATCGTGGGCGAAGCGCGCATCGTGCAGCCGTGTCACCTGGGCTTCCCCGTCTTGATGGCGCCGGTGGCCGACGCCACGCGTTTTTACGGGGCCCTCTTCGTCGGCGGCTTTCGGCTCACCGGACAAGGCGACGAGCTTCGCCGCAGCGTCGAGCGGGGGGGCCGGCTCCTCCGGCTCGATGTCGGCGACGCCGCGCAAGCCTGGGCAGCGGTGCCCACCCTGTCCACGCGCGAGGTCGACCAGCTCGGTTACCTGCTCGAGGTCTCGGCCGGCGAGGTGCTGATGGCCGTGAGGGGGCAATCCGAGACCGCGCGCTTCGGTGACCTCATCGGTAGCTCCGAGCGGATGCAGCAGCTCTACCTCATGCTGGGCCGCGTCTCGAAGAGCGACGCCACGGTCCTGGTGATCGGTGAGAACGGCACGGGTAAGGAGGTGATCGCTCGCGCCATCCACGAGAAGGGGCCGCGCCGCGACAAGCCGTTCATCGCTACGAACTGCGGCGCCCTCGCCGAGAACCTCCTCGAGAGCGAGCTCTTCGGGCATGTCAAGGGCGCCTTCACCGGCGCGATCAAGGACAAGCCCGGCCTGTTCCTTGCGGCCGACACCGGGACGCTCTTCCTCGACGAGGTCGGCGACACCACACCCGCCATGCAGGTGAAGCTGCTGCGAGTGCTCCAGGAGGGCTCCTTCACGCCCGTTGGTGCTACGCGGCCGGTCGACGTGGACGTGCGGGTAATCGCGGCCACCAATCGGCCCCTCGCGCAGATGGTGGAGGACGGGACCTTCCGCGAAGACCTGTTCTATCGGCTCAACGTCATTGGGCTGGAGGTGCCCCCGCTGCGCGACCGCAAGAGCGATCTCCCGGCGTTGTGCGAACACTTCCTCGCCGCGCTGCGGGCGCGGTCGGCGGACGGGCGGCCCAAGCGGCTCACCACCGAGGTGATGGAGGCGTTCTACGAGTACGACTGGCCGGGCAACGTGCGCCAGCTGGAGAACGAGATCGAGCGCCTCGTGGTGCTGTCGGGCGACGTGCCGGAGATCGGCCCGACCTTCCTGTCGCCGGCCATCCGTCGTTCGATGACCGAGGGGCCAAGCGACGCCCCGCCGGAGCGGGGGACCCTGGAGGAGGCCAAGCGGTCGCAGGAGAAGAAGGTGATCGCCGCGGGGCTGATCCGAACCAACTGGAACAAGAGCCGTCTGGCCAAGGAGCTGGACATGAGTCGCACCACCTTGATCAAGAAGATCAAGGAGTTCGACCTCGACCCCAGCGGCTCCAGCACCCGCCCCGGGCCACGACGCGGCCGCTAGCTCACGTCAGCCGCTGTCACCCAACGCGCGTGTTGTCGATGCCGGCCTTCTTCGCCAGGTCGAGGAGGCCCTTGAACGCCTTCTTCTGCTCGTCGCCGTCCGCCCTTGAGGCCAGCTGGCCCAGGACGGCGGCGATCGTGAGATCGCGCACGCCCTCGGCGCTGGCCTCCCCCAGGACGTGCGTGAGGTCCGCCGGCAGGCTCCTCTTTCCGTCGAGGTACTCCCGGAACGCAGCCCGCGTGGTCTCGCTGCCCTGAACGAAGCCGTCCACGGCCTGTGAGGCCGCTAGCGCCCCCATGACCTTCTCGAAGAACGAGGCGTCGCTCACGACCTGCACGTGCGCCTCCGAGAAAGCCTGCCCGAGGACGTGCGCCTGGCTCTCGGCCACCTTCCCCCGGGTGGCGATCGCCTCGAGCTCTACCGCCTTCTCCTTGTCGAGCCGGAGCCGGAACTCCTCGTGGCCGCGGCCTGCTTCGTCGAGCGCTTTCATCGACTTGGCCTTCTCCGCCATGCCGGCCGCCTCGGCGAGCAGCTTCTGCTGGATCGCGCTGGCGTCTGCGCCGCCCAGCTTCTCGCGAACGGCGGCTTCGGCGAGCCCTCGCTCGTGCGTGACCTTGGCGGCGGCGAGGCCCTGCTCCGCCGTGACCTTGGCCTCCGCGAAGCCCTGCTCCGCCGTGACCTTGGCCCTCGCCAGGCCCAGCTTCTCGATGGCGACCGCCTCGACCTCCTGGCCGCGTGCTTCGGCGGCCCGCTTCTCGAAGGTGACTCGCGCGTCGGCCATTCCGAACTTCTCGTGCGCCTGGGCGTCGGCCTCCTTGACGCGCACCTTGGCGAGGCCCGCGGCCGCCTCCTCGGCTTGCACGCCCTCGGCGAGCTTGATCTTGGACAGCGCCAGCTTCTCGGCGGCGTTGAGCTCGGCCTCTGCCAGGGTGAGCCGCTCGCGCGCCTTGAACCGCGACGCCTGCTCCTCCGCCTCTGCCTGCTTGATCTCCTTGACCAGCGACTCCTGGGCCTCGCCCTCGGCCGTGATTATGGCGGCGTCCTTGGTCCGCTTCGCCTCTTCCACAACGCGGATGGCCTTGATCGCCTCTTCTTCCTCGGCGACGGCCTTCTCCACCGAGATCCGTTGCCGGACCACGTCGGCGATGTCTTTCTTCTCGATCTCGACCGCCTTCTCCTTGGAGATCCGGGAGAGCTCCGTCTCCCGTTCGCGGCTGATCGCCTCGAGCATGCGGTCTTTCTCGGTGCGCTCCGTCTCGATCGCGACCGCCCGCTCACGGTTCTTCTGCGCCACCTGCACCTGACGCATCTGGTTCTCTTTGGCGATCTGGAGCTCTTCCTCCGTCTTGATCTTGGCGCGTTCTCCCCGGAGCCGCTCCTCCGCCTCGACCAGCGTCTGCTCCGCGGCCTCGCGCGCCCGTAGCGTGGCGATCTCTCGCTGTTGCTTCACCGTGGCGTCGGCCTGCTGGCGGTCGAGCTCGAGCAGCGCTTCCGCCGTCTCGGTGTCCTGCTTCTTGACCAGCTTCTTCTCGTTGTTGGCGAGCTCGTTCGTCCTGATCCGCTCCGTCGCGGTGAGCTCCGTGATCTTCCGGATGCCCTGAGCGTCCAGGATGTTGTTGTCGTCCAGGGACGAGAGGGGGGTCTGCTCGAGGTAGTCGATCGCGGCGTCCTCGAGGACGTAGCCGTTGAGGTCGCGCCCGATCACCTTGATGATCCGGTCCTTGAACTCTTCGCGCTTCGTGTAGAGGTCCACGAACTCGAGCTGCTTGCCCACGGTCTTCAGCGCCTCGGAGAACTTGGCGTTGAAGAGGTGCTCGAGCGTGCGCTGGTCGGACGCGCGGGTGCACCCGATCATCTGAGCGACCTTCAGGACGTCTTCGGAGGTCTTGTTGACCCGCACGAAGAACGTGACCTTGATGTCGGCCCGGATGTTGTCGGAGCAGATCAGCCCCTCCTTGCCCCGGCGGTCGATCTCGATCGTCTTGACCGAGATATCCATGGTCTCCGCCCGATGGAACACCGGCAGCACGTGTCGCCCCGTGAAGGTGACCACCGGCTCCGCCCCCATCGTGTTCACGATGAGCGCCTGGCCCTGGTCCACCTTGTAATAGAGCTTCGCGAGCAGGATCACGGCGCCTGCCGTGAACACGACGATGCCGCCAATGACGATGGCGAAGACGGTAATGGTCATTCTGGGGCTCCCGAGGGTGGGGTCTGCGGGTCCGACGGAACTTCGTCGAGCGGCGCGATGCGGAAGAGCTCGTTGGCCGCGTCGTATTCGTACACGATCGCCTCCGAGCCCTTCTCCAGGGTGTTGGGCTCTCGGCAGCGGACTTCGACGAGGTGGCCTGCGCCTGTGTCGGCGATCTCCGCTTGTCCGAACGATTCACTGACGGTCTGAGTGGTGAGGATGCACCGACGGCCCACGAGGGCGTGGCGTGAGACCGCGGTGTGAGTCTGGAACAGGCTCCGGAACGGGACGATCGCTAGGCGCACCAGCGGGGTGACTGCGAGGACGCTGCCCGCGAGCACCGCCACGCCCAGGAGAACGCCCATCACCCCGGTGCCGCCAAGCGCCGGGATGAAGTGGATCGCCAGGATGGAGGTGGCCCACCCGAAGAGGAAGATGAAGCTCAGGGGGAGCATCACCGGGACCCCGCCGAGCCCTAGCGTGTCCAGGAGGCCGTCACCGTCTGGGTGATGATGCCCGTGATCCACGTCGGGTGTGTCCAGGTCGGGGCCATGGTGGTGCGAATGTGCGTCGACGGCGCCGGCGACCACCAGCAACCAGTACATGACGGACAGCACCAGCCCGATCGAGAAGACGACCGTGGGGTAGCTGAGACTCTGGGAGATGAGCTCGTCCATAGGCGGCAAGGTCGCTCACCATAGACGACTGAAGGCTGTTCGGGAAGGGGCGGGCGAGGGGCGCCCGCGGGGGATTACTTCGGGGCGGCCGCGGGCTCGGCCGGCTTCTCGGCCGCGGGCTCGGCCGGCTTCTCAGCAGCGGCGCCCGCCTCGGGGGCCTTCTCGGCCGCGGGGGCCGGCTCAGCTGCAGGGGCCGCCGGGGCGGCGGGCTCAGCAGAGACGCCGAGGACGTCGCGGGCTCGCTTCGACACGCGCTCGTCCTTGTCCTTCGTGGCCAGATCGAGCAGATCCTTGACCGGAGCCTCCGTCTTGAGGGGCGTGAGGTAGTTCACGGCCGCCAGGCGGATGTGGTACTTTTCCTCCTTCTCCAGCACGTCCTTCACGACCGGCACGCCTTCCTTGACCTTGCCGAGCTCGATCATGCCGACGGCGGAATCGAGCCGCACGTAGACGTTCTCGTTCTTCAGGCCCTCCTTGAAGAAGCCCTGGGCGTTGTTGTCGTAGGTGGGCTTCCCGGCCTCGTAGCCGGTCTGGAAGGCCCGGCGGAGGGCGACGCCCTGGGTGCGGAGCTCCTTCAGGACCGGCAGCGCGAAGGCCTGCTCGCCCCACTGGTAGAGCTTGATCGACGCCTCGATCTTCACCGCCGTGTTCTGGTCTTGGACCAGCTTCTTCAGGTCCTCGATGACATCGTCGCGCTTCTCCTTGCCGAGGGCGCGGATAGCCGAGGCCCGCTCGTACACGGGACCGCCGCCGATGATGATGCCCTTCAGCGCGTCTTTGTCGGTCTGCTCGGCGGAGCGGCCAAGCGTGTAGATCTCCTGGATGCGCTTGCGGCGCTCTTCCATCTCCGCCTGCAGCTTGGCTGCCTGCTCCTCGGGCGAACCGGGAGCGGGCGCAGCTGCGGCGGCCGGCGCAGCTTCTGCTGCGGGCGCGGCGGGAGCGGCTTCGGCCGGCGGAGCCGCGGGGGCGGCCTCAGGGGCCGCAGC
>SXOO01000243.1 GCA_005776725.1 Pseudomonadota bacterium
CGCCTAGGACCTGGGTTGAGTGCCGCGGACCTGCGTTGAGAGCCGCGCGCGGCGCCAGACCAGGGCCCAGCCCCCGGGCGCTGGGCTCGCGTACATGCCTGGAGTGGTTCTCGGGGCCAACGACGTGGATCGGGACTGGGACTGTGGGCCGCATGCGCCGCGAGACGCCGGCTCGGCCCGTCGGGCAGCACGGCGCCGGGGCCGGTGCTGGCCCGGCGTGTTCACGGTGGCCGGGCTCACGAGCCAGGGGTGCCGCGAAGACCGCCAATCGGACGCCGCGCGCTCGTCCCACAAGAAAACCGCGGCCCACTCACTCGGACATCGAGGGCTGGAAGCGCTCATCCCCGGGGAACTCGGCCACGAGCTCCCAGTTACCCGGCGACACGGTGCGCGGGATCGGGATCTCCACCACGAACGCGCCCTGCCCGTCGCAGCGCACGGTCCCGAGCACCGCGATGACGTGCGACCGGGTGGCGTCGAGCAGGCTCAGCCGTACCTCGGCCCCCGCGATCGGGTCGTGACGCGCGGACTGCACGCTGCCTCGGAGCCGCAGGACCTCGCCCCGATACACCGTGGCCACCGCCCCCTCGAGCCACGTCTCCGACGCCGCCCTGGGATCTTTCTTTCGAGGACGGAAGGGCTCGGCCACCGCCTTCACCCGCCGGTCGCGCCCCAAGGCGGGCTCGGGCTCCGTGCCGCCGGCCAGCGCCGCCGCAGCCGGTGGCAGCCCCTTCAGCGCGTCGGAACCCCGCCCCCCGGCCTCGGGCCGGGACGCCGCCTGGCTGTAGCCCGACCGGAAGCGCTCGGGGAACCCGAAGGGATCGAGCTCCGGATCCACGGCGTGGCGCGTCTTCTCCGCGGCGTTGCGGACGTTCATGCCTGCCGCGGCGCCGCCCAGGTCGATGCGGGTCCAGCCGGTGTACGGAAGGTAGACCTCGGTGAACGTGTGGGCCTCGTTGGTGACGTACCTCGCGGGGATCCCCACCGCCTGCGCCGTGATCACGAACGCGTACGCCCGGTGCCGACACACGCCCTTCTTGCCGAGCGCAAGGTCCACATAGAGGTCGCCCGTCCCCGGCGGCAGCTCGCCGGTCTCGAACTCCCGGAACCACGTCACCAGCTTCGTGAGGGCGCCGGTGTACGAGTCCCCGGCCGCAACCCCGATCGCCTCCATCACTCGCTTCGTCTTGGGCCGAAACGACGCCGGCAGCTCCGGCCGCAGCGCCTCCGGGACGTCCTCGCGGCTGAGACCCGGGTCCAGTGTGGCGGCGAACCAGCTGTTCGGCGCGTCCATGACGAAGTTGAGGCGTAGGCGCTCCACCTTCCGCGGCGAGCTCACGAAGACGTTGTCGGCGCCGTCTTTGAAGAACTGGAGATCGGCGTCGGGCGTGCTCTCCACGCTCAGCACTCGCGAGTCGGCCGCGATCGACGGCAACGGCACCGCCACGTCCGCCTCGAGCTCGAGCAGCACGGACCCGTAGAACAGCTGCCGCCCGGCCGTGGCCTGGTTGCCCACCACGTCCAGCGTGTAGTGCGCCGGATCCCCCACCACGAGGGAGCCGTCGTCCATGACGCGGTCCTTCGCGTTGTTGCGCTTGAAGGGGATGGGGTCGGGGTCGAAGACCGCGTGGTAGGTGAGCCACGGCTCGCGCCCGGTGTTGCGGTCCGGGCGGTAGGCCACGTCCACGTTCTGCAGCGTCCCCGGCGGCGGGGCGCCGCGCCCGGCCACGCGATACAGCAGGTCTTCGCCCGTCCCCTCCACGGACGGCGACGGGGCCTCGAGCGCGCGACCACCCACCTGGATCTTCGCGGGCAACGCCGAGGGATCCGCGTCTTCGTCAAACACGAACACCGGCGCGTCAGTGCGCCCCGCCTTCAGGCGAGGGGGCTGCGGGTAGGGTTCGTGCGCGATCGGGGGGGTCGCGGTGACGAGGGGGCCGAGCAGGAGGAGGCGCCACACGCCGCGGACACTAGAGGTCGCCCTGGCCGCGCGCAACCGCTGGAGTTTCCCTAGCGCCCGGCCGATGACCGGGTCCCATGGTCCCCCTCCTCGACCCGAGCCCCCTCCCCGAGGCCGCGCGCGCGTTGATCGCCGACCTCGTCGCCCCGTCCGTGCCACGCCACCAGCAGGTCTTCGTGAACCGGAACCTGCGCCTCGGCGGCATCGAGGCCATCGGCTTCGACATGGACTACACCATCGCCGAGTACACGCCGGCCATGGAGACGCTGCAGGTGCGCATGACGCTCGAGCGCCTCATCGCCACCGCGGGTTACCCCAAGGCGGTGCTCGAGCGCCCGTACGACCCGGCCTTCGCGATCCGGGGCCTCGTGATCGACAAGCAGCTGGGCAACATCCTCAAGGCGGACGCCCACCGGCACATCTCGCGCGGGCTCCACGGCTTCCGGCAGCTGCCGAAGGAGGAGCGGCGCGCCCTCTACCGCACCGAGCGCGTGAGCATGCGCAGCGATCGGTACGCGCTGGTCGACACGGCGTTCGCGGTGCCCGAGACGTGGCTGTTCGCCCACCTCGTGGACCTGGAAGACTCGCGCCGCCGCCCGCGCCGCGACCCGGCTCGCTACCGCCGCATCTACGACGACATCCGCGTCGCCATAGACACCATCCACGCGGACGAGACGCTCAAGACGGTGATCCGGGCCGACATCGGCACCTACATCCGCCGCGACCCCGCGCTCGCGGACGCGCTGCTCCGCGTCCAGGGCGAGACGAAGCGCCTGTTCCTGCTCACGAACAGCCTCGGGAACTACACCGAGGCGGTGATGCGGCACCTGCTCGACGGGCTCCGCCAGGATCGCCCGTCGTGGCGCGACTACTTCGCCGCCGTGGTGGTGGGCGCGCGGAAGCCCTCGTTCTTCTCGTCCACCGACCACACCGTGGCGCTGGACGACGCCTTCCGCCCCACGAAGAAGCGGGTCCGGGCCTTCGAGAGAGGCACGCTCTACCAGGGCGGACATCGGGCCGAGTTCGAGCAGCTGTTGGGCGCCCACGGCGACCGCATCCTCTACGTGGGCGACCACATTTACGGCGACATCCTGCGGTCCAAGACGCACTCCGCGTGGCGGACGCTCATGATCGTGCCGGAGCTCGAGGCCGAGCTGGCGCGCTTCGACGACGCGGCAGACGCGGTGCGACGTCGCGACGCGCTGGACGCCCGCCGGCGCACGCTGGACGCCGAGCTGCACCGCCACGAAGAGCTCGCGACCGAGCTCGAGGCGCGAGGCCACACGCAGGCCGCGTGCGAAGCGGCGGTGCACGTGCGCGAGCACGTCGTGGCGCTGCGAGAGGCGCTTCGCAGCACGCTTGCGGAGATCTTCACCCTCAACGAGACGCTCTACGCCGGCTTCAACCCGCACTTCGGGATGCTCTTCAAGGCGCACGACGAGCACTCGCTCATCGGGGAGCAGATCGAGGACTACGCGTGCCTCTACACGAGCCGCGTCGCCAACCTCGTCCACGTGTCGCCGGTGCAGTACTTCCGCGCGCCCCGCGACCTCCTGCCCCACGAGCTCACCCACGAGCCGTAGCGCGCCGCTCCCCAACCTCGTCCACCTGTCGCCGGTGCGTTACGTCCCACGTGGGCCGCTCCCCCCTGCCCTACCAGCCGTAGCGCGCCGCTCCCCAACCTCGTCCACCTGGGGTTGACGCGCTTGTGCGCGAGCCGCGCGCTCCCCGACCCCACGAACCCCAGCTCGCCAGCCTCGTCCAGCTGTGGTTGACGCGCTTGTCCGCGAGCCGCGCCCTCCCGGCCCCCCGCGGGGCCCCGGCGCGCCCCCGTGCTCGGCTCCGGCCGCCGCCTACGACGCAAGCGGGCTCGGGCGAATTGACCCTCCGACGCGCCCTTTGTTACCGTCCACGCCGTGTTGCGCTTTATCCGCTGGACCACCCTCGCTTCGCTCTCCTTCTCGCTCCTGCTCGCGCCCCCGGCGCAGGCAGATGAGCCCCGCGCCGCATTGGTGGCGCTGGAGGAGGAGCTCAACACGCTCAAGGAGGCGCAGGAGAACAACGACCTGCTCATCCGAAAGCTGAAAGAGCGCGTCGAAGCGCAGACCAAGACGCTGGAGCAGCAGGCGGCCACCATGGCCGACCTCAGGAAGCGGCTCCAGGAGGGAGACGCGGTCAAGGTGCAGATCCAGGCCCTGGAGGCTCGGCTCGCGGAGCTGGGAGACGGCGCAGCCAACCGCGCGTCCGCCGGGGCGTTGCAGCTGGGCTTCAAGGCCGATATCCGCGTCCGCCCCGAGATCAGCAACAACCGAACGGACTTCGACGGCGACACCGAAGACAGCGACGGCTTCTGGAGCCACCGCGTGCGCCTCGGCGCCGAGCTGGGTATCGAGGACTGGGTCCGGGCGAAGGTGCTGGTGCAAGACGCCCGGCGCTTCGGTGAGGTCACGACCACGGGCGACGGCGTGGCCATCCACGAGGGCTGGGCGGAGCTGCGCCCCCCCTGGGCCCAGGGCTTCAGCCTCCGCGCTGGCCGCACGGAGCTCGCGTTCGGCCGGGAGCGGCTGGTCGGCACCGACGACTTCGGCGACACCGGCCAGGCCTTCGACGGCGGCTTCCTCCGCTACGAGCTCCCGCCCTACATCCAGCTGGATCTCTTCTACGCCAAGATCCGCGAGTCGCAGGGCCTCGAGGGCGACGGCGACTTCTTTGGGCTCTACGTCAGCACCGAGGGCGTGCCGTACTGCACGTTCGACGCGTACTACTTCGGCCTCGTCGACGAGGTGAACGGCATCGAGCGCACCGACCAGGGCGACCGCGACGTCTCGTCAAAGCACAACATCCACACGCTGGGCCTGCGCGGCGAGCTCCTGTTCAAGGGGCTGCTCCTCGAGGGCGAGGCCGCGTTCCAGCTCGGCACCCGCACGGACCCGGTCGAGCCCGCAAAGGAGCTGGACCACTTCGCCACGGCTTACTACGCCGAGCTCAGCTACCAGATCCCGGTGCTCTTGCTGCCCACGATCGGCGCCTTCTTCGCCACCGCCACGGGCGACGACAACCCGCGCGACACCAAGAGCATCGAGTTCCTGCAGCTCTTCCCCACGCGGCACGCCTTCCTGGGCAAGATGGACCTGTTCGCGTGGTCCAACATCATGGACATCGGCGGCACCTTCGAGCTCACGCCGCCGCGGGGCTTCGGCGTGTACGCGGCGTTCCACTACTTCCGGCTGCCCCAGACCTCTGGCGCGCTCCCCGGCGGCTTCGGGGCCGGGAAGACGCCGGACCCCACGGCCGAGGACATCGACCGGACGGCCCTGGGCAACCACGTGGGCTACGAGCTCGACCTCATCCTGAGCTGGTCGCCGAACGACCTGTTCTCGATGGAGGGCGGGTACTCGGTGTTCCTCCCGAGCACAGTGATCGAGAACCTGGGCGGCGGCACCGACCCAGCGCATTGGGCCTACCTGCAGCTGCGAGTGCAGTACTGAGCGTCTAGGGACCCGTAGAACAGCAGCCGCGTCCCCAGAGCGGCGTGATCGGAGCGCTCGCATGGACCTCACCTTCGCAGCACGGACCGATGTCGGCCGCGAGCGCGAGCGCAACGAAGACAACTTCCTCGTCGACCGCAAGCTGCGCCTCTTCGTCGTATGCGACGGCATGGGGGGCCACGCGGCCGGCGCCGTAGCCAGCGCGCTCGCGGTCAACACGATCCACGAGGTGGTGCAGGCCGGGGGGGCGCTGATCCAGTCGTACGACGAAGACCCGCGGAGCGAGTCGCGCCGGCGAGACCTGCTCTCGCTCATGGAGCACGCGATCGCCCGCGCCTCGTACAAGATCCACGAGCGCGCCACGGAGAACCCCCACGAGCGCGGCATGGGCACCACCGCAACCGCCGTGCTCTTCGCGGGCGGCAGGGCCTTCGTGTCGCACGTGGGAGACTCGCGCTGCTACCTGCTGCGGGACGAAGCCATCCACCAGATGACCGAGGACCACTCGCTCCTGGCCGACATGCTGAAGTCGGGGCGGATCAAGTCGGTGCACGAGGTCGACCGGCGCTTCCGCAACGCCGTGACGCGCGGCGTGGGCCTACACGGCACCGTTGAGATCGACACGCTCGACCTGGCCGTGCTGCCGGGCGATCGGCTGCTCCTGTGCTCGGACGGGCTCAGCGGCTACGCCGGGGCGCGCACGCTGCGCCAGATCCTGACCAGCGAGCCCGACGAGACACGCGCCTGTGACGCGCTGATCGAGTTCTCCAACGACGCGGGCGGCTCCGACAACATCACCGCGATCCTCGCCACAGTGCAGACCGTGGGTCACGCCGACGTGAACCGTACCCGGCTCCTGTTCGAGACGGTGCAGGCGATCACCCTGTTCCGTTACCTGTCGTTCGCCGAGCAAGCCCGCATGCTCAACATCTGCCGGGACGAGGAGTTCAAGGCGGGCGACGTGATCTTCCGGCGGGGCGATCCTGGCGAGACGGCCCACATCCTCGTGTCCGGGCGCGTCCAGGTTCAGGTGGATGGGGTGGTGATCACCGATCTGTTGGCAGGGCGACACTTCGGCGAGATGGCCCTCATCGACCAAAGCCCGCGCTCGGCGGACGCGCTGGCGATCGAGGACGTCTGGGTGCTCACGATCCACCGCACCAGCTTCCACGAGATCCTCCGCAAGAACCCACGCTTCGCGGTACGGCTCTTGTGGAGCTTCGTACGCTCGCTCACCAGCCGCCTCCGCAGCACCACCACCGAGCTCACGGTGCTCAAGGCGATGTACCTGGCCGCCGCCGACGACCCCGGCTCGCCGTCCGAGTGGCTGCAGGCCGACGAGCTGCAAGAAGACCCGGGGGGCCTGCCCACGGGTCCGCGACAGCCGCCCCCGCTCCCTCCCGGCCTCTTCCCCCGACGGACCAGCACCCCGATATGAAGAGTCGCCTGAAGTCGCGTCCGAGGCCCGGCGCTGCAAGCCCCCTCGCTGGGGCCGCGTTGCTGCTGGTGGGAGCGGCGCTGGCGTGCGCCGAGCGATACGCTGATACGCCGAAGCTGGTAGAGGCCCGCACACGCGCCGGGAAGGCCGCCGAGGACGGCCCCGGCCGGGTCCAGACCTCCGGGCCCCCGAAGGAGCTCACGCAGGGGCTCCAGGGCGGCACCCTGGTGCACAAGGAGGACTTCGAGCGGGAGGCGCTGGGCGCGGGCTGGAAGGCCGAGTCAGAGGGCTGGCGGATCGAGGCCGGAGAGCTGGTGAACAAGGGCGCCGACAACGCCGGCGCCTGGTGGCTGGAGAAGCTGCCCGAGGGCGACGTACGCATCGAGTTCGACGCCCGCTCCATGCCCTTCACCACCTGGGTGCGTGGCGAGAAGAAGGAGAGCTTCCCCGGCGACCTCAAGTGCGAGGCCTTCGCGGTGGAGCCCACCCATCAGAAGGGCTACGTATTCATCTTCGGCGGCTGGAGCAACACGCGGAACCGCATCGCGCGGCTCGAGGAGCACGGCGAGGGCGAGGGCGCATGGGTGGTGGACGGCCCCAGCAAGCCGGTGGAGGCCGGGCACACCTACCGCATGAAGGTGGTGCGCGCGGGCAGCTCGGTGGGCCTGTTCGCGGACGGGCAATACCTCGTCCACGCCACGGACACGCAGTTCATCGAGGGCCGCTACTTCGGCCTCAACAACTGGCGCAGCGAGCTGCACTTCGACAACGTGGCCATCTATTCGCTGGCCAAGGCGCCTACGCCGCCCAAGGCCGAGCCGGCCGCGGCCCCGCTTGCGCCAAAGGAGCCGCCGCCGACCGAGAACGCCCCTCCGTGACCCGGAGAGGCGCGGGGCTTACTTGCCCTTGCGCGCGGCCTTGGTGGCGACGGCACGACGCTTGATGCGGGTCTTGAGCGCCTTCTGCGCTGAACGGCGTCGCATCTTCAGGCTGTTGCGATTGTCTCCATTGCCCATGGTGCTGCTTCTCTCAGGATCGGTGTTTACGGGTGGGTGTCGCTCGTGAAGCGAAACCCGCAGGTGGGGACGAGGCCCCACGGGGCCCGCGACACTACTCGGTCCCCCCCGTGGCCGCAAGCGTTAGTGCGGGCCTGAAACGGGCGCCCGCAGCGGACCCCAAAGACGCGCCCCGCGCCCATAGGACCGCGCCTCCCCCACCGCTGGCCTCGACAGACGCTGCGAACGCCCCGAACATAGGCCGCCATGGCGAAACGCCGCGTCCGAGCCCACAACCTCGTCTACGTCCTCGCCGGCATGTCCGCGGTGCTCACGATCGCGCTGCTGGTGGGCTGGACCCTGCTGCTCCTGGCGGACGAGGCGTTCAACTCGATCCCCGTTATGGTGGTGGGGATCGTCTCGTACGGCGTGGTGCTGCTCTCGCTGGCGGCCCTGGTGGCGTTCTTCGTGCGCGAGCGCCGCGAGCTCGCCCGCCAGGTCACCTTCCTCGACTCGGTCTCCCACGAGCTCAAGACCCCCCTCGCCTCCCTGCTGCTGGAGCTCGACACCCTCGAGCGCCCCGACCTCACAGACGCCCAACGCGAGGGGCTACGCGCCTCGATGCGCGACGACGTGGCGCGGCTGGCCAGCTTCATCGACGACGTGCTCCAGGCGAGCCGGGTGGTCCACGGCCAGCGCAGCTACTCGGTAGACCACGTGGAGCTCGCCACCGTGCTCTCGCGGTGCGCGGACGACATCTCGAGGCGGCGCAACACGGAGCGCGCCCTCATCGCCATCGAGGTGCGCCCGGGCCTGGGCTTCGACAGCGACCCCGTCGCGCTCGAGACCATCGCGCGCAACCTCATCGACAACGCCGTGAAGTACTCCCCGCACGGGGGCGCCGTGCGCGTAGCCGCGGGCCCCAGCGGCCGCACGATCACGCTCACCGTGTCCGACCAGGGGATCGGGATCCCCAAAGAGCACCTGAGCCGCGTGACCGAGCGCTTCTTCCGCGTGCCCAGCGCCGCCGTCTCCCAGAGACCCGGCACGGGCCTCGGCCTCTTCGTGGTGGCTGGCCTCGTGCGCTCCCTGGGCGGCACGCTCACCATCGACTCCCGCGGCCCCGACCAGGGCACCACGGTCATCGTCAGCCTCCCCCGCGACCAACACCCCTCCGACGATCCGAGCAGCACCGCATGAGCCCCGCCCGCATCCTGGTGGTCGACGACGAGCCCAACCTCGCCGCCGGCCTGAAGCTGAACCTCGAGCTCGACGGCTTCATCGTCGACGTCGCGAAGTCCGCCCGGGAGGCCTCGGCCGCCCTGGTCGAAGTGGGCAGCTACGACGCCATCGTGCTGGACGTGATGCTGCCCGACCTCGACGGCTTCAGCCTGTGCCGCCGGCTACGCGATGCCGGCAACGTGATCCCGGTGATCATGCTCACGGCGCGAAGCAGCCCCGACGACCGGGTCACGGGCCTCGAGGCCGGCGCCGAC
>SXOO01000244.1 GCA_005776725.1 Pseudomonadota bacterium
CCGCGCGTGCTCGTCGGCCATGAGGGCACGATCGCGCATGAACTCGACGCCGAGCTCATAGCTCCAGACTTCGCCCGGGTGGAAGTCGAAGTCCCGCGGGATCCTCAGCCCGAGGTGCATCCCGATGTCGACCACGACGCGGGCGGCGCGCATCAGCTGGCACGCATACATGCCCATGGCGTATTCGGAACGCTCGAAGTAGCCGAGCTCGAGCATGAGCTGCTCGGCGTAGAGCGCCCAGCCCTCGGCGCTGCCGGCCCAGCAAGCCAGCACCCGTTGGAACCGCGAGAGGCGGTCTCGGCGATACAGCTGGATCCCCACCTGGAGATGATGCCCGGGGAACCCTTCGTGGTACGCGGTGCTGATCTCCTGCCAGAGCGGCATGACCTTGAGGGCTCCTGGCGAGTACCAGACGCCGCCGGGGCGGGAGAAGTCTTCGCTGGGCTGCATGTAATAGGCGCCCACCTTTCCCCCGGGCGGCGCCAGCTTCACGTCCAGCGCGCGGATCGCGTCCGGTACGTCGAAGTGAGTCCCTGCCAGCTGCTCCAGCGCCTGCTGCTGCCGCGCTCGCATCACGGTCAGGAATGGCTCGGGGAGCTCTGCTGAGGCGTTCGGGTCCTGATCGAGCTGCTTCGCCAGCGCCGCCACGCTGAGGCCTGGGGCGATCTGCCGCGCCAAGGCGGCCATAGCGCTTTCGATGCGGCGGGTCTCTTCGAGGCCCCAGGCGTACGTTTCGTCGAGGTCCAGCGTCATCCCGAGATGTTGCCGCGCTGCCCGCCCATACGCGTCGCGTCCCACACCGTCCTGCGCGGGAGCCGCCGGTAGGTAGGTCGTCTCCAGCCACTCCGTCAGCTCTGCCACAGCGTCGCGCGCCCCGTCGGCGAAGCGCTCCCCAGCGCAGCGCGCTGCCGCCGCGTGGTAGACGTGACCGGCCTGTGAGCGCCCCTGCTCCACGGCGGCCATCACCTGCCGGCTCGAGACCACCGTGCCGCGGGCGAGGCCCTCCGAGAGCAGCTCTTGGTACTTACCCACGGCCGCCGGGAGGGTTCGGAGCCGCTCGCGCATGGCCTCGGCGCCATCTGGCGATTCGGCGTTCATGACGTCGAACGCCATCGGGAAACACTGGAATGTGGACGTGATGTTGTTGAGGTCGCGGTAGCGGTCGTCGGCGCCGTAGAAGGCCGTGCGCTCGTCGAGGTACTCGCGCAAGACGGCGGCGGCGAGCGAGGCGTCTTCGTCCGTCGCCTCGCCGCCGGCGCGTTCCTCGATCTGGGCGAGGCGCCTCGAGTGGGTGGCGATCGTGGCGGCCCGGGCGTCTTGCCCCGCGGGGCTCACGTCGTCCCAGCGGTGATCGTGGCCCGACACCCCCGCGAAGGTGGCGGCGATCGGGCTATCGCTACAGAGCGCATCGACGAGGTCGTGGCTGAGTTTCCAGAGGGCGTCGCGGTCAAGCATGGGCCGAACGTGCCCCGGCGCGCCACCCTGCGCAAGGGGGCGGGTCCGATCAGGCTGTGGACGGCGAGCTGTGGGGCGGGGAGCGTACGTCCGAGACGAGGCTGGCGGAGAGTCCCACAGCGACGCTGATCCACAGGACCCGGGCGTCCATCGGTGCCACGAGGGCCAGCGCGAGGGCGGCGCGGGCCAAGAGGCGGGCGTCGGCCGCGGCGTGCCTCGTGGCGTGCCAGAGCGCAGCCGCCCCCACGGTGAGCAGCGTGAGGTGAAAGACGCCCCCCTCGGCCATCGCCTCGAGCAGAAGGCTGTGGGGCGCCAACCCGCCGGAGAGCGCTGGGAAGCGGCCCACCCCCACGCCGGTCCAGGGGGAGGCCGCGAACGCGTCCGTAGCCGTTTGGAGCAGGTGTTCCCGCATCCCGAGGTCGCGCCCTTCGAGGAGTCGGAAGAACCGGAACCAGAACCGTTGCGGCAAGAACGCGACGCCCAGCGCGGCCCCCACCACGCCGCTCAGCGCCAACATCGGTCGCCCGCGGGCGACCACGGCGAGGCGCCACGCCAGCGCCACCGCGAGCGCCACGAGCGCGAGGCGGCTCTGGGTGAGGGCCACCGCCGTGGCACCGCCGACCACGGCGGCCACGTCCAGCGCCGGGAGCGGCAGCCGCTCGGCCGTCGTCGCTCGAAGGAGGCTCGGGAGGAGGGCGAGGAGCGCCACCAGCGCGGCGTCGTTCGGGTCGCCGGTCCAGCCGGAGAACCGCTGGAGCGCGGTGTAGGGCGTGGGGGCAAGCGTGAGCCGAAACAAGACCGCGTGCACGCCGAGCCCCACGGCCACCAGCTGGAGCGCGCCGCGCCACGAGCCAAGGCCGACCGCCGCACCGCAGAGGCAGGCCGCCAGGACGTCGGTGCCGTCACCCTGGAGCACCCCCAGCGCCCCGAGGCTCAGCGCGGCCGCCCCGGCTGCGGGTGTGGGGAGCGGGAGCGCGCGGCGCGAGCGCTGGGCATACGCGACCGCGGCGAGGAGTCCCACGAGGAGCAGCGCCGAGCCGGATTGCCCGAAGACGCCGGGGAGCGGCCGCGAGAGACGGAGGAAGGCGTGGATGAGCCCGGCCGCTCCGAGGAGCGGCGCGAGGCCTTCGAGTCGGCCGCTCAGGGCCAGAGGGCGTTGACCACCGAGATCACCATCCCGAGGCACAGCCACAGCACCGCGACGCCGTAGAGCGCGTAGACGGCTACGCGATAAGGGCGGAGCGCCGGGTCGAAGCCACGGCGGGACGAGTCGATGTACTCACCACGGTTCTCGGTTGTTTCGTCGTCCACACCGCGGGTGTAGCACGGCCGCGGCGGCTCTCCCAAACCCTGACGCGTAGGTCACTCCAAGGGGCTCGCCCTAGGCGTGCGGCACGAGGCGCGCCACGAAGCGGACCGGGACGCGGCGAAGTGGCACGCCGTCGAGCGTCTCGATCCGGAAGTACGGCGCCACCCAGGCACGGAGCATGCCCTCGTCCACCTCGTGCAGGTGCCACTCGTCTTCCATGTGCTCGGGCATGGCGTAGCCGGAGCGCGCGGCCAGGAGCCTCCGGGCGCCCGGGAGCGCGAGTACACGGCCCTTGATCGCGTTGATGAGCGGCTCGTTCGGCACGGAGATCACCGCGATCCCGCCCGGCCGAAGCACCCGGTGTAGCTCGGCCACGACCTTCCCCGGGTCGAGCACGTGCTCCAGCACCTCCGTGCAGTACACGCGATCGAACGACGCCTCCTCGAAAGTGAGCGCGCCAGCGTCCATCTCGAGCAGCGTCGCCCGACCGCGGAGGCGTCGTTGCGCCTTCTCGAGCAGGAACGGGCTGAGATCCACCCCAGTCCGGCGTCCGCGAACCTGCTCGAGGACGTTGCCGGCCCCGCAGCCGACCTCGAGCACCTCGTGGTGGTCCTCGGCCCCGAGGAGGCGGATCAGCGAGCGCACCCGCTGCTTCTCCAGGAGGCGCACCGGGAGCGGTGAGGCGGTGTGGTAGAGGTCGGGGTCGTGCGCTTGAGCCATCGCGTCGTTCCAAGCGGCGAAGGAGGCTGCGTCGACGCGCGGCGGGGTCTGGCTCATAGGCCCACGTTTACACCAAGGGTGACCCGATCGTCGACTTGAGTCCGGCCGGGGGTTAGAGTCCCGGCCGGTGGTGATGAGGGGGCGGGATGAGAACAAGTAGTATTTTCGCAGTCGGCGTACTCCTGGTTGTGGGCTGTCACGAAGACGACGCGGGCTTCGTTCCCGACGCCGGGACCCCTGACGTAGGCGGCGGCGCCGTTTCCGACACCCAGGTGGAGCCCGATGTCGGCGAGGTGCCCGACGTGTCTCAGCCCGACGCTCCGGACGCTCCTGAACCCCCGGAGGACCTCGGCGCCCCCGATCCCGACGTCCCTCCCGTGGGGACGCCCTGCGACAGCAACGACGACTGCGTCGCCCTCAACGGCGCGTGCACTGTGGCGCTCTGCGACACGCAGTTCGGCTTGTGCGTCAGCGGGCCCACGAAGTCCGGGGCACCCTGCGACGATGGTAACGCGTGCACGGCGGGGACCGTGTGCGTCGAGGGCGTGTGCGGCGGCAGCCAGGCGGTGGCCATCGCCTGCGAGGACTTCGATCCCTGCACCGACAACGCCTGCCTGCCGGAGTCGGGCTGCGCGTTCACGGCCAACACCGTCGCCTGCAACGACGGCAACGGATGCACCGAGGGTGACACGTGCGCCGCTGGCGTATGCGGCGGCGTCGCCACAGTGGCGTGCGCGTGCGCGGCGGACGTGGACTGCGCGGCCTTCGACGACGCGGACCTCTGCAATGGTGTGCTGGGCTGTGTTGCTGGCGCCTGCGTCGTCCGGCCCGAGACGGTGGTGACGTGCCCCAACATCCCGGGGAGCGCCGAGAGCTGCGTGCAGGTGGCCTGCGAGCCATCGCTCGGTAAGTGCCTCGTAGGCTTCTCGCCGGCAGGGGCTCCTTGCAGCGACGGTAACGCTTGTACCCTAGCCGACTCCTGCACCGCCGATGGCGCCTGCGTGCCCGTAGGCGAGGCCGTCTGCGAGTGCGTTTCAGACGCTGACTGCACCACCTTCGACGACGGCAACGCCTGCAACGGCGTGCCGACCTGCTCCGCCGGCAAGTGCGTCGTGGCCCCGGCGAGCGTCATCGTCTGTCCGCCCGCTCCCGAGGGGAGCTGCGCCACCTCGTATTGTGACGCAGCCACCGGGGCCTGTGCGGCCGGCGCGGCGCTCGACGGTCAGTCCTGCGACGACGCAAGCGCCTGCAGCACCAACGACACTTGCGTCGCGGGAGCGTGCGTCCCCGGCGTGAGCCTCGGCTGCGACGATGGCGACGAGTGCACCGCCGACGCGTGTGATCCGGTCATCGGGTGCACCCACCTCCTGCTGGCCGGGTGCCTCGTCGCGGAGTGCGCCGCGGACGGGGATTGCGCCGACGGCGCGGACTGCACGGTCGACACGTGCGCCGACGGCGTCTGCGTCTACACGGCCACTGCGGCCTGCGGTACGCCTTGCGCCGACGTCTCCGAGTGCGACGACGCAGACCCCTGCACCACCGACACCTGCGACGGCGCCAACATCTGCCAGCACACCCCGGAGCCAGGCTGCGGCGTCACCTCGTGCCTCACGGACGCCGACTGCGTCACCGACACGGTGTGCCTCATCGGTTTGTGTGACTCGGTGCTGGGGTGCCTCCTCGTCGACGATCCCGCGTGTTCGCCGGGCTGCGCCTCTGACGCGGACTGCACGGACGCGGAGCCCTGCACCGTGGACTTCTGCGACGAGACCGGCACCTGCCAGCACGCGGCCACGCCTGAGTGCACTGGGGTCAAGTGCTCCTCAGACGCCCTGTGTGCGGATGAAGACCCGTGCACCGAGGACTTCTGCGACGGGATCAGCTGCCAACACGTGGTGCTGCCGAACTGCGGCTTCGCGCCCTGCACCGACTCCGCCGAGTGCGCCGACACCGATCCTTGCACCGTCGACACCTGCACGGCCACGCTCGGCTGCGTCCACCAGCTCCTCCAGGGCTGCGGAGGCCCCAAGTGCGCGACGGCCGCTGACTGCGACGACCAGAACCCGTGCACCAACGACCTCTGCACCATCAGCGGGACCTGCAAGAACAACGCGATCCCGAAGTGCGGGGAGGGACAATGCACCCTCAGCGCCGACTGCAACGACGGCAACCCGTGCACCACGGATCTGTGCGACGGCGGTACCTGCGGGCACTCGGTCGTCCTGGGCTGCAGCCCCGCCGAGGCGTGCACCACCACCGGCCAGTGCGCCGATGGCGATCCCTGCACCCTGGACTACTGCTCGCAGGGGACTTGCGCCCACACGCCGGTCGCCGGGTGTGGCTCCGGCTCGTGCGCCAACGCCCAGGACTGCGACGACGGCAACGACTGCACCGCCGACTCCTGTGAGAAGAAAGTGCTGTGCGTTCACAATCCGCTGCCCGGCTGCGGCGGCGTGGCCTGCACCACCGCGGCGGAGTGCGTGGACGCCAACGGCTGCACCGTCGATCAGTGCACGCAAGGGGTGTGCACCGTGAAGCTCCTGAACCACTGCGGTGGGCTCGCGTGTGTGTCCAAGCTCGACTGCGACGATGGCAACGAGTGCACCAACGACATGTGCATGGGCGGCGCGGTGTGCGGCTACGTGCTCAAGGGCAAGGCATGTAAGGGGGGCGTGACGCCCGACGAGCCCTGCAAGAAGGATGCGGAATGTGACGATGGCGACCCCTGCACCGTGGACGACTGCGCGGGTGGCGCGGTCAAGGCGTGCACCCACGCACCCACGACTGTGGGCGTCGGATGCGGCGGGACGGCTACGTGCAAAAAGGTGGCGGACTGTGACGACGGTGACGTGTGCACCATCGACTCGTGCAAGGGGAACGGCGGGGACAAGGTATGCGAATACGAAGTGTCGCCGGACCCGTCCTGCGCACCGCCGCCTCCGGGCTGCGTCGCCGACGCCGACTGCGCTGACGCGCTCTTCTGCACGGCAGACCTCTGCGACCTCGGTTCGGGCATCTGCTCCCATTCGGAGAAGCCCGGCTGCGCCGAGCCCGTGAGCTGCGTCGCCGACGCCGACTGCGTGGACGCCGAGCTCTGCACGCTGGATCTCTGCGTGGGTGGGGCTTGCGACCACCCGCCCGACCCCTTGTGTCCGGCGCCGTAGAGCGGCCTTCACGCGTGAGGCCGGCAGCTCGGGTGTCTTCGACTCCAGGCGACGCCGGACTCACGGCGCAGGCGCCGCCTTCCTCTGCGCTCGCGCGTGGAGAGGCGGTTCTGTTTCACGGCATGTGGACGCAGGACGACCGCATGAAGGCCTGCTTTCGGGTCATCGAGCGGGTCGCCGAGACCGACGATCCCGTGCTCGTGCGCGGGGAGACGGGCGCCGGCAAGGAGCTGGCGGCTGCCGCCATTCATCGGCTCTCCAGCCGCCCAGGGCCCTACAAGGCGATCAACTGCGCGGCGCTGCCCGCGAACCTCCTGGAGAGCGAGCTCTTCGGTCACGTGCGCGGGGCCTTCACGGGCGCCCACAAGGACACGCCGGGTCACGTTCAGCTCGCCCATCGAGGTACGCTGTTCCTGGATGAGGTGGCCGAGCTGCCGCTCGAGCTTCAAGCCAAGCTGCTGCGTGTCCTCGAGACGCGCACGGTGCTGCCAGTGGGCGCCCGGAACCCGGTGGAGGTGGACGTGCGGGTCGTCTCGGCGACTCATCGCGCGCTCCGCAGAGAGGTGGAGGCGGGGCGTTTTCGCGCGGATCTGATGTACCGGCTGCGCGTGATCCCCATCTTCCTGCCCCCGCTGCGCGAGCGGCTCGGGGACGTGGCGCTGCTCTGCGAGCAGCTCCTCCCCGGCCTGAACAAAGCGAGGCGCCGGCAGGTCGAGCAGATCGCCCCCGACGCGCTGGCCGCCCTGGTGGGACACGACTGGCCCGGAAACGTGCGCGAGCAGCGCAACGTGTTGGCCTACGCGCACACGATGGGCGACGGGCCGATCCTGGAGCGCGAACACCTCCCTCCCGAGATCCTCGACGACGACGCACGGGCCCGCCAGCCGGTGCCGGTGGAGCCGCGCACGGGCGGGACCGCGCCGCGCAGGGCCCAGCCGCGTGTTGGCGCGCTGGACCGCGAGCAGATCCTCGAGGCCCTGGCGAGCACGTCAGGGCGGGCCGAGGCGGCGCAGCGACTCGGTGTGAACCGGATCACCCTGTGGCGGCATATGAAGGCGCTGGGTCTCGTTAGCCCGGCTGAGCGTTGACACTGGCCATGGCAATCCTTACCGTCCAGTAAGGATCTCGCCATCGAGGTAAGGAATGCCAGCCGCCACCGTCACCAGCAAGGGTCAGATCACGCTCCCCAAGGAGGTCCGGGATGCCCTGGGCGTTCATCCCGGCGACCGGGTGCTGTTCTGGCGCAGCCCACAGGGCCAGTTCGTCGTCGAGGCCGAGACGGTCGATCTGCGGACCTTGAGGGGGTCGCTCAAGGGCAAGGGCCCACGGCTCACGGTTGAGGAGATGAACGAGGTCATCGCCCAGGCGGCGTCCAGGGCCAACTCGTGATCGGCCTGGATACGAACGTGCTGGTCCGCTACTTGCGGGAGGATGACGAGGCGCAGGCCGCCAGGGCCGCGGCGCTCGTCGACTCGGCCATCGAGAGAGGGGAGGCCCTGTTCGTCTCGCACATCGTGCTTTGCGAGCTGGTTTGGGTGCTTACGGCCGGATATCGGCTCTCCAAAGCGGAGGTGCTGGCGACTGTGAGATCGCTGGTTTCCGCCGCCGAGCTCGTCATCGAGGAGGCCGACGAGGTGCGTCGAGCGCTTGCCCGCCACGAGGCCGGGAAGGGCGATTTCGCCGACTACCTCATCGGCGGTCGAGCGGTCGCCCGGGGCTGCCAGCGAGTCGCTACGTTCGACCGGGCCCTCTTGAGCGAGCCCGAGTTCTTCAGCCCGTGAACAACCACACGGCTTGCCTAGACGCACGACAGCCGCCGGCATGAGGCACCCGACTGCTCACGCTTTCAAGTGAGGTGGCGTGTCTTTGGACGCTACCCGCGAGGGCAAGGGAGCGCACGCGGTCTACGGCGTCAGAAGCCGGGCCAGCCGGCGCCGAGCGCTCGGGCGGGTGACAGGGGGCTCAGGCGGTAGTCGTGCCCAGTGGGGTCGAGGAAGATTGGAGACCCCGTGATGTTGCCCTCGCCCGAAGCGCCCACGGGCTCCTGCGTGAGGCACTGGCGCATCGTGATCTCGTCCTCGGTCCAGTTCGTGGTGACCGTCTTGCCCACATCGTGAATCACCACCCGCTCCAGGGTGGGCCGAATGTCCGCCGTCTCGTGGTCGCCGCCCCCGCGATCCGACACGAACAGGCCGTCGCTGGTATGCCCGGCGATCGTGGTGTCTGTGACGGTGGGGCCGAACCAGTGCTCCTCGCCCTCGTGCGCCGCGTACCACTCGGGGTAGACGTTCCAGTAGTCCACCTTGAGCCCGCGGTTGCTGCTGGCGATCAGCGTTCGGGTGAGCGTGGGGCGCCCGCCGGTTAGCGAGACCGCCTTGTCGGCAGCGCCGTATACGAGGCTGTCCTCGAGGCGCAGGCTGGCACCGCGCGTGTCGAGCCCATCGTCGGCCACGTCCGCGATGACAAGCCTGCGGAGCACGATCTGCTCGTCCTCGCGCGTCAGGCCCTCCCAGTGATCTTGCGGGCTCTGCTCGATCAGGCCCTTGGCCATGTACCCCCAGACGTAGATGCCGTCGTTGTCATCCGGCCCGTACGAGCCTACGACCCAGGTGTCCTCTACCGTGACGTTCGGCGAGTCGAGCTCCATGCCGTGCCCCAGGCGCTCGAAGGCGCTGCTCCGGATCACCACGTCCACGCCGACGGCGAACAGGCCCTTGAAGGGCGTATCGGCCACGACCGTCCTGTCGAAGCGTAGCGTGCCACCCATGACCCGAAGCATGGGGGCGCAGCAGTGGCGGTCGCGGACGCCGTCGCGCGGCTTTCCGATGTCGCCGCCGCCGGTCACGAACACATTGGACCACTCGAGGCGCGCCGCGGCGCCGCTCTGGAGCCACTGCCCCCAGTGGGCGCCGGGCATGGCCTGCAGTTGGATGGGCGCCTCCTCCGTGCCGTTGGCTTCCACGCCGCCGCGAACGTCCAATCCGGCGCCCGCCTCGAGTCGCACCAGCGCGCCGGGCTCGATCACCAGGGTGTCGCCCTCGGCGATCTCAGCCACGCCGCTAACTCTCACGACCTCGTCGCTACCCCAGCGCAGCGCGTCTCCCGTCAGCTTGCCGCTGACCACCTTCTCGTCGGCGGACTCTTCGAGGACGGTGACCTCGCGGCTGGCGGTGAGACCCCCGAGCTGAAACCGGAGGGTGACCGGGCCGGGGCTCGAGATCGCCACCGAGACCGTCCCCATGCCGTTGTGCACGGTGAATGACCCCGGGCTCACGTCGATCGGCTGGCCCTCGCGCGTGGCCGTGATGGTGCCCTGCGCTCGGAAGACGCGACGCTCCCAGTCACCGCCGGGTTGCAGCACCTCGATCCGGGTGGTCACCGCGCCGCCGGCGACCAGGCGCGGCGGCCCGCTCACCACGAGTCTCCGGATACACGCGCGCGCCTGCAGCTCCGACAAGCGGAAGCCCTGGAGGCGGTCGTTGCCCTGGTCGGCCACGATCAGGAGGTCCTGCGCCGCGTGGATGAACAGCGTGTCGGGGGAGTCGAAGAGGCCGGGTGCGCTGCCGTGTCCGCCGAAGCGGGCGATCTCGGTGAGCTCCTCGGGCTCGAAGACGCGGATGAACGCGCCCTCGGCGGCGTTCCCCTCGTCCACCACGTACACAGTGCCGTGTGCGTCGATGTCGACGCCGTTGGGCGTCCCGATGAAGGCGCCGAAGCGCTCGAGGAACGCGAGGTCGCTGTAGCGGTACACGGCGATGTTCGCGGGGCCCTCGTCGCACACGTAGATCCGGTCGCGCACCTCGTCGATCACGAAGTTCTCGGGCTCCTCCAGGCGGCCACCTTCACCCGGGGCGCCATAGGAGGCGTCGCCGAACTTCCCAAGGTAGGTGAAGTCCGCGCGGAAGATCTGCACGTCGCGGCGCGCGCTCTTCGCGTTGTCGCGGGCGTCGTCCGAAATAAACAGGCGTCCCGAGCTGTCGAATCGCGCGGCCTGCAAGCGCACGAACTCGCCGTCCAGCGGGGCGTCTTTGTCTTTGGCGAACGCGCCGTGGAAGGCCTCGAACGCATAGTAGGGCGCGGCATCGATCGGCTTCAGGACCTGGAGGCGGCCGTTGCCTTGCTCCGCCACAACGATGTGTCCCGTGGTGCGGTCCCGAGCGAAGCCGGAGATGCCCCGGAACTCCAGCTGACCGGCGCCACCCGGCCCAGGGCTGGCTCCGAAGTCGTGGATCGGCGTGAGCCAGTCGGCCCGGACCGCTCGGTCCTCCGAGGTCACGTCGTAGAGGTGGAGCTCTTCGTACGCCGAGTCTTCGTCTCCGGCGAGGAGCAGGCCGTTCTCGTCCAAGAAGATCGCGTCGGGCTTGCCGAACTTCCCGAGCTCCGCACGGGTGCCGGGCCCACCCGCCATCCACAGCGGCTCGAGGGCAGAATTGGCGTCGATGGTGCACTCGGCCGTGGGGCGCGGGACGTCTGGCAGACGAACGTCAGGCTCGTCTACGGGGACGTCCGGCGGGGCGTGGGTGTCGTCCACCTCTGGGATATCCGCAGGCTCGACCGTGGTGTCGGGGGCGTTTGGCGAGTCGGTGGACGCCTCGCTGTCGGCGGCCAGCTCAGTGACCTCAGCCACATCGGAGCACGCCGCGCCGAGCGCGACCCATACCCACAAGCCTCTCGAGGCGACGGAGAGACCCGTCTTTCGCATCGCATGCTCCCGCCGGAATCCGCACGACCGGCCCGCGCAGCCTACCATGCCCCCGCCCGCGCGGGCGCTCACGCTGAAGCGCTTGCGCCTCGCCCCACGCGCGCGGCCTCTACGCTGGGCCCGTGCGCGACTCCTGCCGGTGCATCGCCAGCATGACCTGCTCGGTTGTGGCGGGGATGCCCAGCTGGGTCCATGGCGCGCCAGGCGAGCGCAACGCGTCGTGGATCGCCGTCCAGACGGAGAGGCCGAGGAGCAGCGGGGGTTCCCCCACCGCCTTCGTGCCCCGCACATTCTGGGTGTTGCCGGGGTTCTCGACGAGCTCGACGTTAAATACCCGCGGCGTGTCCTGAACGCTGGGGATCTTGTAGGTGCTG
Source organism: Pseudomonadota bacterium (assembly GCA_005776725.1). Classification (GTDB taxonomy): domain Bacteria; phylum Myxococcota_A; class UBA9042; genus SXOO01. The sequence continues at coordinate 11,725 of SXOO01000244.1, forward strand.
GGGGAGTGCGAGACGAGCAGCCCGCGCTCGTCGTAGACGAGGTTCTCGGTGGTGACCCAGCCCATCCCCTGGATGAACGCGCCGGTGACCTGTCCGAGGTCCAGGCCCGCGTTGATCGGCGCTCCCAGGTCCATGAGGATGTCGACCCGCTGGACCTTGGTCTCGCCCGTGAACCGGTCGAGCTCCACTTCGGACGCTGCGACGCCCTGCGTGAAATAGAAGAAGGGGTGTCCCTGCCCGGTGAGCTTGTCGTAGTGGATTCCGGGGATCCGGAAGAAGCCGTAGTCACCCAGCTGAACCCGCGACAGATAGGCCTCGCGACACAGCGCCGCGAAGGGGAGCGAGGAGCCCTCGCCGCGCAGACGAACCTGCCCGTCCACGAAGTCGAGCTCTGGGGGCTCGGAGCCGGGTCGTGGGTCCAGCTCGACCTCCGTGCCGAGGCCGGCGGTGCGCGAGGGGCGGCGCTCCGGGGGCAGCGCGAGCAGCTGCGCCGCCACGTTGGCAAGGCGCTCTCGTATGCGCTCGGCCGCCAGCTGCGCCGCTTTGGCGTTGAGGTCGGTGCCGGCGGAGGCCGCGGTGGGCGACGTGTTGTGGTTCTTCTCGGTTGACGTGGGCATCACCCGCACCGCGGCGAGTGGGATCCCGAAGACCTCGGCCACGACCGTGGCGATGCGCTGGTTCACGCCCTGACCCATCTCGGTGGCGCCGGTAGACACCTGGACGGTGCCGTCCTGGTGCACGTTCACGAGCGCGTTGCCCTGGTTCAGGAAGCGCGTGGTGAAGGAGATCCCGAACTTCACCGCCGTGAGCGAAAGACCACGGCGAGTTGTCCGCGAGGTCTGGTTGTGACGCGCGATCGCCTCTCTGCGCTGGCGGTAGTCGCAGCGCGCCTCGAGGGCGTCGAAGAGCCCCGGGAGCAGGTTGTTCTCCACGGTCTGGCCGTACGGCGTGGTGTCGAAGCCGGCTCGGTAGACATTGGCGCGGCGCACGTCCAGCGCGTCGAGGCCCAGGTGGTGGGCGATCTGCTCCATGATCGCCTCGATGACCGCGACGCCCTTCGGGCCGCCGAAGCCGCGGAAGGCGGTGTGCGGGTGCTCGTTCGTGCGGCACACGAGGCCGGTGATCCGCGCTGCGGGCAGGAAGTACGCGTTGTCGGTGTGGAGCATCGCGCGCTCCATGATCGACGTGGAGAGGTCGGCGAAGGCCCCGCCGTTCGAGTGGTGCCGCGCCTCGAGACCGAGCAAGCGACCGCGCTCGTCGAAGCCGACGCGCCACGCGATCTCGAACGGGTTGCGCTTGCCCGTCATGATCATGTCGTCGTCCTTGGTGAGGACGAGGCGCGCCGCCCGCCCGGTGCGCTGCGCGACCAGCGCCGCGAACGCCGCGAAAGGCGCCGCCTGCGACTCCTTGCCGCCGAAGCCGCCGCCCATCCTTCGGACCACTACCGTGACCATGTTCGCGGGCAAGCCTAGGGCGTGCGCTACGACGTGTTGCACCTCCGTCGGGTGCTGCGACGACGCGTGAACCTCGATCCGGTCGTCTTGCGGATAGGCGATCGCCGCTTGGGACTCGAGGTAGAAGTGGTCTTGCCCCTGGATCACCAGGGTGCCCGCGAGCGTGTTCGGCGCCGCCGAGATTGCCGCGTCCACGTCGCCCCGCTCGATCTTTCGCTCTACGCCGATCGCGCTGCCTTGAGCGCGCGCCTCGGCGATCGTGCGGATGGCCGGCAACACCTCGTAGTCCACGCGCACCGCGCGCTTGGCGACCTCCATCGCGTGCTTCGTCGGCGCGGCCACCACGGCGACCGGCTCACCCACGAAGCGGACGAGGTCGTCGGCCAGCAGGGGCTGGTCTTGGAAGATCGTGCCCCAGAGGTTGTGCGCCAGGTCCCGCGCGGTGAGGACCGTGGCGCCCTCTGCCACCCTCGACGTGTCGATCTTCAGGACGCGCGCGTGAGCGTGTGGGCTGAAGACCACACCCACGTGCAGCTCCCCCGCCACCGGGGGACGGTCGTCGATGAACTCCGACGCGCCTCGGACGTGAGTGTGCGCCGAGTCGTGCGGCGGGGTCGGCCGGTTGGGCGCGATCTCGAGGCGCAGCGTCTGTTCGGGCTCCGGGCTCATGCGAGGCTCCTCTTGGGTCGTCGGGCGAACCCGTGATCTCTCACGAACGCGGCCGCTTCGTCACCCGCTCGTGATGTTCGGCTCGCTGCGGTCAGCTGGGTTCAGGTGCGGCGTTGACACCCACTCGCCGCCTGAGCGCAGGCCCCATCGCCGCGAAGCCGAGGGCTGTGAGCACCCCCACGAAGCAGGTCAAGAGCCAGACGCCCGCGCCGAGCGGACCCAGCAGCGCGGTGCCCATGAGCGGGCCGGCGCAGGTTGCGATTCCGTGGGCCGCGGTGAACGCGCCTTGATACCGCCCCCGGTAGGCCGCCGGCGCCATGGCGGCTACGAGCCCCGCGTTGATCGGCGCCATGAGGATCTCTCCGACGGTCCAGATGAACACGCCCAACGCGAAGCCCCACAGCGTCCCCAGCGCGTACATGCCGAAACCCGCTCCTATGAGCGTCGCGGCGAAGGCGAGGGTACGCGCCGGATCGAGGACGGGGCTGCCATCGGCGCGTCGACGCGCGATGGCCGCGGTCGCGAACGGCTGGAGTGCCACGATCACCACGCCGTTCAGCGCAAGGGCCAGGCCGTAGTCCGCCTCGTCGAAGGCCAGGCGCGACATGTCGGCTGCCATCGTGGCCCCGGCTTGGTTGAAGATGAGGCTCACGGCGAGGCAGAGCCCGAGGACGACCAGAAACAGCGCGTCGTGCAGCACGCCGCCGGAGGCCGCGCCGGTGCGCGTCGCCGCGCTGGGCCGTGTCTCGGGGACCAGGAGAAAGACCAGGGCCGCGTAGGCGAGGGTGGTGGCAGCGTCCACCGCGAAGAGCAGCTCATATCCCTGCCGCGCGAGGAAGCCCCCCGACGCCGCAGCGACGGCGAAGCCCAGGTTCACCGCCCAGTATTGGAGGCCGAACGCCCGGGCGCGGTCTCCTGGAGGAACGATGTCTGCGATCGCGGCGTTGACCGCCGGCCGGTAGGTCTCCGCCACGAGGCCGAGGAGGAACACGCCGATCGTGAGCTCGGGCACCGTCCGCGCCCGGGACAGGAGGCCGATCACTACGGCGCCGCCCCCGAGACCCAGGAGCACCGTGGGGCGTCGGCCCCAACGGTCGGCGAGCTGACCGCCCAGCCATCCGGCGAGCGTTGCACCGAGGCCGTAGAGCGCCACGAGCAGCCCAGCCTCGGCCCCGTCCAGGCCGCGCTCCCGGGTGAGGTAGAACGTCAGATAGGTGACGACCACCGTGCCCATACGATTGACGATCGAGCCCCACCAGAACACCCAGAAGAGCCGTGGAAGGGGTCGCTGCATCGGGTGGGGGTGGCCTTGGCGGGGGGTGGCGGAGCGCCGGCAGCCCGGGCCTTAGGGTCCCGAGTGCGTGGCTGGGCGTGCCTCGTGCGCCGCTCACCGACGGGGCTCAGGCGCCGTGGAGACTCAGCTCGGCGCGGTGTGCGCTAGGGCGAAGCGGCGATACAGGTTGCCGGCCAGCACACGCCGGCCTTCTGCCGAGCCTCTGACGTCGCTTCGCGGGGTGATCTCCGCCTCGATCGCGGTGGCCACCACGTCCACCGAGTCTTCGACGCGTTGACCCACCAGCAGGGCCTCGATAGCCGGGAGCCGGGCCGCAGTGGGACCGACGCCGCCGTAAGCGACCCGGGCGTCTGTGATTCGGCCGACATCGTCTCGCTCGAGGCGGAACGCCGCACCCACGAACGAGATGTCGAGGTCCTTGCGTTGACAGACCTTCACGGCGCTGAAGAGCGTGTTCGGGACCGGGGCCGGGATCCGGACGGCGGTGAGCAGCTCGGAACGGTCGAGCGCCAGGTTGCGATAACCGACGTAGAGCTCCGAGAGCGGCAGGACGCGGCTGCCGGTGACGCTCTGGATCTGGACCTCGGCATCCAGCGCGAGGAGCGCGGGCAGGGTGTCGCCGATGGGCGAGCCGTTGGCGACGTTGCCCACGAGGGTGGCCACGGCCTTGATCTGCGGTGAGGCGAAGACACGGAGGAGCCGCGACAGCTCCGGGATGCGGTCGTAGACCGCGCGCTCGACCTCCCCGAGCGTGGCGTTCGCGCCAACGACCACGACGTCCCCATCCCAGCGGACGCCGCACAGCTCGGGCACCTTCGCCGTGACGATCGCGTGGCGAGGTGAGCCGGGCGGCCAGAGCGTGCCCTTGTTCACGACTACGCCAAGATCGGTGTTTCCCGCGACCAGGCGCGCGTCCGGGTGGGCGGCCCTCAGCGCCAAGAGCTGGGCGAGGTCGCTGGGCGCGTGAACCCGGCCATGGGTGGACGAATGCAGCTCCAGCGGCTCGGACCGGACGGCCACGAGCTCTTGGGCCACTGCGTTCGTGTGGTACCGCGGCACCACCGGAGGCGGCTCGCGCACCGCGACCGCTGCGTCCACGATCGTCTGGTAGCCCGTGCATCTGCAGAGGTTTCCCGTGGTGTGGTTCTTCGCCTCGCGGGGCGTGCAGGTCCCGTGGTGCTCGAAGTGCCCGAGCAGCGCCATGACGAAGCCGGGCGTGCAGAACCCGCACTGGGACGCGTGATTGTCACGGAGCGCCGCCTGGAGCGGATGCAGCCCGTCCGGCGTGGCGACGCTCTCGATGGTCACGACGTGGGTCCCGTCGAGCTGTGCGAGGCCCAGGATGCAGGCGTTGACAGGGTCGAAGCGCCAGGGGCGGTCGCCGTCGGGGCGGCCGAGGAGCACGGTGCAAGCGCCGCAGTCGCCCTCGGCACAGACCACCTTGGTGCCCGTGAGGCGCCGCTCGTCGCGCAGCCAGTCCGAGAGCGTGAGGAAGGCGGCGTCGCCGCTGGCTTCCACGCGTCGTCCGTTGAGGTAGAGCTGTACCGCGTTTCGCATGAGTCCTCGTGAGGCTGGGTGGTGCGGGGCGGTCGCAAACGGTCCCGAAGCGGAGCGGGGGCCATCCCCGCCCGCCCTTGGAGGGGAGGCGTCTAGTCCGGCACGCAGGTCCCGCCATCGCAGTCCGAAGTGCAGTTCCAGCTGCCCGTGGCCTCGTCGCACTCGCAGGCCGAGGGGACGCAGCCCTTGGGGTCGATGACGCACGAGCTGCCCTTGGGGCACCCGGACAACCCGCAGCCAGACGGCGGCAGCCCGGGGCACTTCGAGGGGACGCAGACGCCGCCCATGCAGTCGTCGACGCACTTCCAGCCGACGGCGAAGTCGCACGTGCAGGAGCTGGACTTGCACTGGGTCGTAATCCGGCAGCCGAGTCCAGGCCCGCATCCCGTGTGGTAGCAGCCCTGCGGGTTGGCCCCGACGCAGAGGTTGGCGAGGCACTTGTTGCCGTAGCAGCAGTCGGGGGTGGGCGGGCTGCACCAGGAGTGACAGGGGGACCCGCCAAGGCACGTGCCCGAAGAGCAGTCGGCGCCTTGAGTGCACTCGGAGGCGACCGTTGCGCAGAAGTTCGCGTCGCAGCACAGAGGGTCCTTGGGATCGCAGCTGGCGCCGCAGGTGCCGCTGGCGATGCACTTCTTGCCGTCGGTGCAGTCGCTGTCGGCGTTGCACTCACCCTGCAGCGGGAGCCGACAGGTGCCGGAGGTCATGACGCAGTCCGTTGTGTCGCAGTCGCACCGCGTGGCTCCCGCGCACGTCTTGGGGGCCGTACAGTCGGCGTCGGTCCAGCAGCCGCCCTCTCCGAGCGTGGGTGCGCACCGCCCCACGACCAATTCGGGCGGAGGTGGCACCTCCACGACGTCCTCCTCGGTCGCGTCCGGCGCGGAGCCGGGATCGGGTGAGACGCCGTCCGCGTCGCCGACGTCTGGCACCGCCTCGGGTTCGGGCGAGGCGACGTCCGCATCGCTGGGTGACGCTGGGCCGGCGTCGGCGTCGGGTTCGACGGCCGGCGCGGGTGGCCCGAAGACGCAGCTGTTGCCGTCGCCGCAGGCCGCGTCGTCGGTGCAGCAGCCGAGCGGGATCTCGGCGGCGCAAAGGCCGGGGGCCTCTGTGGTGTCGCACGCGCCCTCGCAGCTACACAACACGGCGCCGTCGCAGCGATAGAAGGCGGGGCAGTCCTCCGCGGACCAGCAGCCCCCCTTGGGGGGCGCCATACATCGGCCCGCGGCCTCGGCCCCGGAGAGCCCGGTGGTGGGGGGCCGGCAGAGCTCTCCGGGGGCGCACTGATCCGTAGCGGCGCAGCAGACCCGGGTTTCGCCGCCCGGGCCGTCGCCACCCGCGTCCGCGTCGGTGCTCGGCAGGGGGCCGAAGTCGAAGTCGAACTGCGGAAAGTCGGGGACGACGAACGCAGGCACGTCGGCGGCGTCGGTGGTGGCCGTGCACGCGGCGAGTGTGAGGAGGAGGGCAAAGCGCATCGGGACGTACTCTACGCGTCCACGCTTCCTGGTGCGAGGCGAGCGAGCTCTCGCCAGAACGCCGGGTAGCTCACCGCCGCCGCGTCGGCGCCGTGAATCGAGACCGAGGACGTGGCTGTGAGCGCCGCGATCGCCGCGGACATGGCGATGCGATGGTCGAGCTCGGCGTGAACCGAGCCACCGTGCAGCGGCGTGGGACCGTCGATCTCGAGGCCGTCGGGGAGCTCGCGGATCCTCGCGCCCAGGGTCCTCAGCGTCTGCGCCATCACCGCCAGCCGGTCCGACTCCTTCACGCGGAGCTCTCCGGCGTCTCGGATCACGGTGGTGCCTTCCGCCTGGGTGGCGAGGACCGCGAGGATCGGCACCTCGTCGATGGCCCGAAGGACGAGGTCTCCGCCAACCGTGATGGCGCGAAGCGGGCTACGGCGCGCCGTGAGCGTGGCCGTGGGCTCTACCCCACCCGGCGAGTCTTCGCGCACGATGTTGCCGCCCATCGCCGCGACGATGTCGAGGAAGCCCGTGCGGCTCGGGTTGACGAGCGCGCCCACCACGGCCAGCCCTGGCCCGTCGACCAGGAGCCCCGCCGCCAGCCAGAATGCCGCCGAGGACAGGTCCCCCGGCACCACGAAGCGCCCCAAGGCCGTGAGCGGGGAGGCCTCAATGGACACCGACGCCTCCGCAGCGTCGTCGTGGGCCCCGGGACTCCGCATCCGGCCTTCGAGGGACAGTCGAGATGCGGCGCTCGGCTCGGGCGCGCCCTTGGCCAAGCCCCAAGCCTTGGACCCCAGCACCGCGGCGTGTCCGCACGCGATGTGCGCGCCCATGCCTGCGAGCATCCGCTCGGTGTGATCACGCGACAACGCGGGCTCGGTGACGGTGGTGCGCCCGTGGGCTTGCAGGCCCGCGAGCAACACGGCGGTCTTCACCTGCGCGCTGGCGACCGGCGACGCGAAGTCGATGGCGCTCAGCGGGGTGTCGCCGACCGCGCCGGAGATGCCCGCGATGTGAACCGGCGCGCACCCCGCAGTGGTGGTGATCCGCGCTCCCATCGTCCGCAGAGGCGCCGCGACGCGCTCCATCGGCCGGCGTGAGAGGCTCGCGTCTCCGACGAGCGTCGACTGGAACGGGCGGCCCGCGAGGACCCCCATCATCACGCGGAGCGTGGTGCCCGAGTTTCCGCAGTCGAGCGGAGCCGTGGGAGCCGCGAGGCCCTGAAAGCCCCTTCCGCGCACCACGACGTCACCGTCGGGCAGGGTCTCGAACTGCACGCCGAGGCCCTCGAGGACGCGCCGAGTGGACCGGACGTCACCGCCGAGGCCAAGGCCGCTGACGCGGGTGGGCCCCATCGCCAGCGCCGACAGGAGGAGCGCGCGGTGGCTCACGGACTTGTCGCCCGGGACGCGTACTTCGCCCCCCACGCGGTCCACGGGGCAGACGATCACAGGGCCTCGGCCAGCGTGCTGAGGAACCGAGCGTTCTCTGCGGGCGTGCCCGCGTTGACCCGGAGGTGTCGCGTGAGCCCGTACGCTCCCATGGGGCGGATGATCACTCCGCGCGCGAGCAACGCCTCGTAGATGGGGCGCGCCTCGCGATGGCAGTCGAAGAGCACGAAGTTGGCCTGAGTGGGGGCGGGCGTGAGGCCGAGCGCCCGCAGGCCGTCCGCGATGACGGCGAGGCCCGCGTGTGTGTCGCGCACGACGCGCTCGAGGTACTCGACGTCGTCTAGCGCCGCCTCGGCCCCGACCTGGGCGAGGGTGTTTACATTGAAGGGCTGCCGCACGCGGTCGAGGTAGTTGGCCAGCTCCGGGTCCATGACCCCGTAGCCTACGCGAAGGCCAGCTAGGCCGTAGGCCTTGGAGAAGGTGCGCAGCAGCACCGTCCGCGGCCGTCTCTGGAGCACGGCGAGCGAGTCGATGCGAAGGGAGGGCTCCACGAACTCCCAGTACGCCTCGTCGAGCGCAACTACCGGCTCCGGGCCGATGCGGGCGAGGAACGCGTCGAGGTCGGCGGCGGAGAACAGCGAGCCCGTGGGGTTGTTGGGATTGCAGAGGAAGATCAGCCGTGTGTTCGGCGTGACGGCGTCTGCGATCGCCTCGAGGTCGTACGAGAGGCCGCGCATGGGCACGGCCGTGAACGGCGCGCCGTGCGCCTGGCTCACCAGCTGGTACACCACGAAGGTGGTGGCGCTGGTGACCACGCCGCGGCCGGGACCCGTGAAGGTGCGGATCAGCAGCTCGAGGATCTCGTTCGAGCCGGTTCCGAACACGAGCGTGGCCGGGTCTACCCCGAGGTGTCGCGCTACGCGCATCCGCAGCGACCACGACGCGCCGTCGGGGTAACGATGGAGGTCGGAGACTGCGCTGCTCAGCGCGGCGATCGCCTTCGGAGAGGGGCCGAACGGGTTCTCGTTGGACGCCAGCTTGATCGCCTCGTCCACCCCGAGCTCACGCGCAAGCTCCGACAGCGGCTTACCCGGCGGGTAGGGCGTGAGCTTCTGGATGGATTCCGTGACGAGGGCGGCGTGCTTCAATCAGAGACCTTCGGACCGACCGGGTGGCCGCCAGTATGCCCCGCAGCGCCGGTGTCGGGAAGGCGGAACAAGGCCGCAGCGAGCCCGGCCAGCGCGGTGACGGCCCCGCCCGCGATGGCCAACCACACACCGAAGCCGGGTTCGGTGGTCAGCTGGAAGCCAGACGCACCGGTGCCCAGCGCAGCCAGGCCGAGCTGCCGACCCAGGCCCACCACCACCGCGGCGAATAGGTTCGCAAGGCCAACGGCGAACACGACCAAACCCACCGGGCGCAAGGGCAGCGTCGACGCCACTCGCATCAGGCCGCCCAGCGCGACGGCGATCGCCGCGCCCAGCGCCAGCGACGCATAAACGGGCTCGGGGGCCAGCGACTCCTGGGGCTGGCCAGCGTTTGTCCCGAACCCGCTCACCCGTACCGGCGCGCCCTCGGCGGACTCGAGCGCCACACCGGTCATGCGCTCGTACGGGCTCACCGAGCCGAGGAGCGCGCCGTCGCACGACACCATGACCCACGGCAGAAAGAACGAGACCACGCCAAGCAGTCCCCCCGCCGTGGTGCCGGCCGACAACAGCCGGCGGACGCTCCCCGCGTGTGCGCTCATTGCGGTGCGCTCTGCCCCACGGTCCATTCCAGCGTCCGGAAGGCGGCGCGCTGACGCAGCGGGGCTACCCACTCGGTGAGGAGCGCGGCGCGGAGGCGCTCGGGGGCGTCCGGCACCGTCGACGCCGACAAGGCCCACAACGCTGCCACCGCACCCCCGGCGTCGCCCGCCGCAGCGCGGGCCTCAGCCAGCGCCAGCAGCGGATCGGGCAGATCGGGCGCGAGCCCCACCGCCACCTCCGCCACGAACGGATCGAGCGCGCCGGACGCGAGGCGTGCCGTGAGCTCTTGGGCGGCTCCCAGCCGCTGCGCCGGTGTCATCGGGTCGCTGAAGTCCACGACCAGAAGTACAGGGCGGACGGTGGGCCCGCAGTCCGGGAGATACCCGGTGACGACCGCGCGGGTCTTCGAAGCGGTCAGCGCGCCGTCTGCCCAGTGAACCGACAGCGTCACGGTGCTGGACACCCCGCGCGGTTCGCCGAGGCCCTCCGGGCACGACGCGTCCAGCGTGGCCACCGGGGTGCGGCCTCGCGCATCCAGGCGGTCCACGGTCACCGGCCCGGCCGGAGCGCGTTCGATCACGATGGCGTGTCCTGGGCTGGGCGAAACGGCGCCCGCGGACATCGGCAAGATGGCCAGCGGCGCCCAGCCGTCAGCCGCGCGGCGAGGGGTGTTCGAGTCGGCCGCGACCAGTTGGTAAACGCCGGCCTCCTCGAGAACGATGGAGCCGTCCGAGAGCACGCCCGCGACGCGCGCGGATGAGAGAGCGGTGACGAGCCAGAAGACCACGGGGCAATCCTAGCAGGCTTCGGGCGTCTTGCGCGCGGCCTGCGGATCCGGCCGCACGGGGGCCTCTCCGGGGCCCCGGGAGCGCTCCCCCGGCATGAACAGCGGGCGGACTCCAAGGCCCGGCGGTACTCTTCCGGAGCGCGAGATCGGAGACCCGCAACCGAGCCCGACGATACGACCGGCGATAGCCCGTGAGAACTGCTTGCGGACCGCGCCCGCCGCGGTGATCCTGTCGATCAGCGGGCGAGTGCTGCTCAACTCACGCCTGCGTCTCCCCGAGGTGCCCTGTCACGGCACCTGTCTGTTTGTCGCAGCACGAGGTTCCCTTGCGTCTCACCCCCCTGATCCTCCCGCTCATCACGCTCCTGGCCGTCGGTTGTCCCGAGGGCGACGCGACCGACCTTCTGGCTCGCGACATCGCGTCCACGGACGGCGCACCCGACACGGGCGCCGGCGACAACACGGACGGCACAGACGCCACGGACGCCCCGGACGCCACGGACGCCACGGACGCCACGGACACCTCCGACACCACCGACGGCACGGATGTCTCCGATGGCACGGACGGCACCGACGCCACGGACAGCACCGACGGCACCGACCGCGAGTGCGAAGTGGACGAGGACTGCTTGGCGATTGTCGGCCCCCTCGGCCCGTGTCAGGTCCCGCTGTGCGAAGACTTCTTGTGCTCCATCGACAAGAAGCCGCCGTCCCCTTGCGATGACGGCGACGTCTGCACCAGCGGCGACGCGTGCACCAAGGGCGAGTGCGTCGGCGTTCCCGTGGCCTGCGGCGACGACAACGACTGCACCGATGACGCCTGTGACCCGTTTACCGGCGAGTGCGCTTTCACGCCGGTGGCCGCCAACGCCCCGGTCAAGTGCACCGACGGCGACCCCTGCACCACCACGGACAACTGCGAGGCCGGCGTGTGCACAGCCATCCCGGAGCCGTGTCCGGCGTGCAAGGTCGACGGAGACTGCGCCGAGATCGACGACGGCGACCCCTGCAACGGCAAGATCGTGTGCATCGAGGGCACCTGCGGGACGGCCCCCGGGTCCGAGATCCCCTGTGACGACTTCGCGGTGGGCGCCTGCCAGGTAGCCGTCTGTGACGCGGTCACCGGGGGCTGCGTCGCAGCGTCCGCCCCCAACGGGACGCTGTGTGCGTCCAAGTCCACGTGCGAAGGAGAGGGCGTTTGCGTCGACGCCAAGTGCAGCGCCGCGCCGATCCTCTGCGACGACGGCAACCCCTGCACCACCGACCTCTGCGACACGGCCAGCGGCTGCGTGCAGAAGCCCCTGGACGGCGCTGCCTGCAACGACGACAACGGCTGCACCACGGGCGACGCGTGCTCCGGCGGGAAGTGCAGCGGCCAGGCGCTGGCTGACTGCGACGATGGCAACCCATGCACCAACGACGGCTGCGATCCCGCCACGAAGGCATGCGCCAACGTCCCGGCCGAGGGCCCCTGCGCCGACGACCAGCCCTGCACGGAGAGCACGTGCGTTGGCGGCGCGTGCGTCTCGACTGCGCTTGTGTGTGACGACGGCGACGCGTGCACGGTGGAGGACTGCAACCCCGCCACCGGCACCTGCTTCACTCAGCCGGTTGGTTGCAGCGACGGGAACGCGTGCACCGACGACGCCTGCGTCGACGGCGCCTGCAAGAGCGCCCCCACCGACTGCGACGACGGCAACGCTTGCACGAAGGACACGTGCTCGGGCGATCTTGGCTGCCTCCCAGTCCCGATCAGCTGCGATGACGGCAACCCCTGCACCACGGACACGTGCGACCCCAACAAGGGCTGCGTGAACGCCGGCGCGGGTGGCGCTTGTACCAGCGACGCCGACTGCGCGGACGCAGACCCCTGCACCCTCGAGTCGTGCACCGGCGCGTGCGGGACGTGCGTCAAGAAGGTGTTCCCTTGCTTCGACGGGGACGACTGCACCACCGACACCTGCCTCGCGGGGGTTGGCTGCCAGTTCCCGCCGTCGACGGGCACGGCCTGCGACGACGGTGACAAGTGCACGAGCAACGACATGTGCACCGGCGGGGCCTGTGTCGGCGGCACTGTCGTATGCGAGCTGGGCACGGTGGATAACCCCTCGCCGAACTGCCAGACGATCCTTCAGCTCTACCCGGGCAAGCCCTCGGGCCTCTACTGGCTCCGGCCGAACGTCGCTACCGAGCCGTTCCAGGCGTACTGCGACATGACCACGGCGGGCGGCGGCTTCACCCGCGTCGCCAACATCGCCGGCGAGCGGCCGCTGTGTTCGCTGGCCGAGGCCATCGGCACGGCGGCGAACGTGGCGGCGGGCGGAAACACCACGTCGGTGCTGCCGGTGGAGGTGGCGGGCGCCATCCCGTTCGTTTATCGCGAGATCCTGGTGATCTTCCCCACCGGCTACTACGTGTTCACGTCCGGCATGGACACGTTCAACTGGACCACCGTGGCCAACGGCACCGTCAACTCGAGCAACGTGGCGTCCTTCCAGGTGAGCGGGAGCAAGGGGGGCGCCGCGCCCGAGATGCTGAAGACCAACCCGGTGGTCGCGCCGTTCAAGGGCGGGGCCCTCCTCGGCGGCAGCATCACCGGCGGGACCAGCCCGTACCTCGCGGTGGGGGCCCAGCGGACCGGGAAGTTCACCAACGACGCGGCGTGCGCGGCGCTCACCGGGGTGAACGGCCTCTACAAGAGCGGCCTCTTCGGGGGCGCTTGGGGCGGCAAGGCCACTGTGCTCATCCGGTGACCGCCGGCGCGGCGACGTCCGCGAAGATCGGGCCCAACACCCTGACGAGCTCGCGGGTGGGGAGCGCTACCAGAAAGCCGCGCTTGCCGCCGTTGATGAGCACGCGCTCCAGCGCCTCGATCCCCGTATGGGCATAGACCGGTAGCGGCTTCCGCGTCCCGAAAGGCGACGTGCCACCAAAGAGATAACCGGTGTGTTTGGTTGCGGCGTCCGCGCTGCACATCGCCACGCTCCGCGCGCCGATGACTCGGGCAAGCCCGCGGAGCGAGACCTCGCGGTCCCCGTGCATCAGGCAGAGCAGCGGCTGCTTGCGGTCGTCCTCCAGCACCAGCGTCTTCAGGATGTGATGCTCGTCCTCGCCGAGCTCACGGGCGGAGACGGCGGTCCCGCCTTTCTCCTCGTAGGCGTAGTTGTGGTGCGTGAAGACCACCCCGGCCGCTCGCAGTGCGCGGATCGCGGGGGTGACATGAAGCTCGTTCTTCTCTGCCATCGCGGGATCTCCCGAAGTCAGGTTCTCTGGAAGAGGGCCACGTAGAAGCCATCCGTGGCGGTGAGCGCAGGCGACAGGGTCAGCTCGTGGCGCGCGGGGGGACCGGGCCCCCACAGCTCGCCAGGCAGCGGCAGCGACGCCGCCTCGAACTCGCCATGGCGTGAGAGGAAGGCCTGGGTCTGCCGCTCGTTCTCCGCCGGGAGGAGCGAGCAGGTGGCGTAGACGAGCCGCCCGCCCGGCCGGACCAGCGGCGCGACCTCGTCCAGGATCGCCGCCTGGAGCGCTACGTAGCGGGCCACGTCCTCTGGCCGCAGACGCCAGGCGAGATCCGGGGCCCGACGGAGCGTCCCGGTGCCCGAGCACGGCGCGTCCACGAACACCACGTCGAAGCGTTGGGTAGCGAGCCAGGCGTCGCCGGCCGGGGCCACTACGCGCTCGATGCGCTGTCCGTGGCGGCCGCGCGCGAGTCTCTCCTCGAGACCTGCGAGGCGCGCTGCGGACACGTCGGCCGCCACGAGGCGGCGAGGGAAACCAGCCTCGGCCAGCGCGAGCGTCGTGCCGCCGGCGCCGGCGCATCGCTCGAGCACGTCCAGCCCATCCACGGGCAGCGCGGCCAGCGCCACGAGCTGCGAGCCCTCGTCTTGAACCTCCGCGCGGCCCTCGGCTACGCAGAGGAGCGGTGCGCGCTTCAGCAGCCGCACGCCAGACGGCGCGAAGGGGGTGAACGTGGCCTCCAACTCGGCCGCGAGAGCCGTGCGGTCACCTCGAACACGCAGGTCCACGGGCGCCGGCTGGTCCAGCTTCGGGAGGTGGACGGCTGGGAGCGCCCGTGCGAGCCACTCGGGGAGTCCGCCGCCCACGCTCGGGAAGTCGGCCAGCAGCGCCCGCTCGGTTTCCGTCGGGTTGACGCCGTGCTCGGTGGCTTGCAGGGCGGCGTGGCCTTCCACCGCCAGAGCTCGGAGCCGCCAGCTCGGGGCCACGCCGCGACCCGCTAGCTCGGCGTCGAGCCCGGCGCGCCGACGAAGCAGCGCGTAGCAGAGGTCGAGGATCGCTGCGCGGTCCTTCGAGCCCGCGTAACGCCGTTGGGCGAGCCACGCTTGCGCAAAACGATCGAACGGGAAGGGCCCAGCGGCCTCCCACTGTTCGAGGAGCTCTATGCTCGACGCGACTCGGGCGGCGGGACGCATGGGGCAAACTTGCCCCACTGAGGCGCGTCGCGCCAGCGCGTCGTTGCCGATGCGCCGGAGCGCTGTTATCAACGCGCTCCTTCAGGAGGCGCCATGAAATCCAAGCTACTCCCCCTCGCTCTCGTCGCAGCCTTCGCCAGCGCCGGGTGCCGGAAGAAGTCAGAGCCAGTGGTCCACACCAGCGCTCCTACCGAGGCGCCAGGGGGTGATGGGACCAGCGAGCCGGGTCCCGCGGAGCCGGCAGAGCCTTCCGACGGCACGGACGAGGCCCGCGATCCCAGGGAGGTCGCGATGGAGACGGCCTATCAGAGCCTCGTCACGGGCGACGACGGGGCGCCGGCCAAGGTCGTCGCGCTGGGAGCGGACGCGCTGGCCATCCTGGAGCGGGCGCTCGAGTCTCAGAACGTGGTCGCGGTCTTGGGCGCCATCCAGACGCTGCCCTTGCTGGCAACTGAGCGCGGCGGGGCGCTGCTCGAGGCGGCCCTTGCCAACACGGCTGCGTCAGTGCGCGCGGCGGCGCTCGACGCCTCGGCCGCGGGGCCCCACCGGGTGCCCGTGGCGAAGCTGGTCGAGGCGCTGGCAGACGCGGAGATCGAGGTGCGCGCCACTGCGTGCGATGCGTTGGGCACGGGCGGGGTCAAGGAGGCCGCAGCGGTCGCGGCCGTGTTCGCGCGCCTCGCCGACGAGGACCCCGTGGTCCGCACGGCGTGCGCGGCGGCCTTCGCCGTCATGGCCACGCCCTCCGAGTGGCTCCCCAAGCTCGCGACGCAGCTCGAGAGCCCCAAGGCGGAGGGTCGTGAGGGCGCCGTTCGCGCGCTCGGCGAGCTCAAGCTGGCCGAGGGCTTCGACTTCATCCGTGGGCGCCTCGCCGATCCCGACGCGTCCGTGGTCGCTACGGCCCTCGCGGCCATCGGGCGTTACGCGGACGAACCGTCTGTTCGGGAGGTGGAGCCCTTCCTCAAGGACGAGCGGCGCTCCGTCCGGATCGAGGCGGCGGCTGCCTTGGCGCGCCTCCCGGCCGCTTCGGTGAAGAACCTCGTCTACGAGGTCCTGAAGGACCGCGACGCCGCGGTGCGGATCGAGGCGGCGGCCGCGCTCGGGCGCTTCGGCGATGACCCGGAGACTTTCATCCGGCTGCACGCGCTGCTTCGCGACGAGGAAGCCGCGGTGCGCGACATCACGGCGCTGGTCCTCGAGGAGCTGTTGGTCGCTGGCAACCGGCCGGGCGGAACCAGCCCCACGGGCTCGTTCTCCGCGATCAGCGGGCGCCTCGCGGACGAGCCCGACGATGGGGTGCGTGCCCGGCTCGTGGTGGCGCTGTCCGCTGCGGACGCCCAACGCGCCGTTCCGGTGTTCATCGATCGGCTGGCCGCCGCCAAGGGCCAGGAAGGCACCGCCCTCCTGGTGGCGTTGCGCACCACCACCGGGCAGTCGCTCCCCATGGACGCGGTCCAGTGGAGAGCTTGGTACGACAAGGCGCACCCCACGCCCTGACCCCGCGTTTCACCCGCACCGTCGCGGTGTTATGCTCCCTGTTCGCCGCACGTCCTCGAGCGGTCGGAGGTGAGATGGAGAGCGTCTACGAGTCAGTGCACGACGTCCGCGACAAGTGTCGTGGCCAGGTGCTCGAAGGGTGCCTCGTCCAGCGCGCTGACCTCGGCGTGCTCGACTTCTCGGAGTTCGTCCTGGACCGGGTCGCGTTCAAGAGCGTGGGCCTCGTCGGGGTGCGGTTCTCTCGCACCCTGCTCCTGGCGAACAGCTTCACGGGGGCGCAGCTCCGGAAGGCCGCCTTTCACGGGGCGCAGCTCCGGTCCACCAGCATCCTCAACAGCGAGGCCATCGAGGCAGACTTCGAGGGGGCCGCGATCGAGGGCTGCAAGTTCTTCGACAGCCGCTTCGCCAACGCGCGGTTCGTCGAGGCGCACCTCCTGAACTGTCGCTTCGGGGGCGCGGACCTCCACGGGGCCACCTTCGAGCGCGCCACCATCATGCACTCGCAGTTCTCGGACTCTCGCATGGTCAACGCTCAGATGTCCGGTGTCAGCTTCCGTGGCGCCGTCCTCGTCGACGTAGACCTCCAGGGCGCCAACCTCTACGGCGCGGACTTTAGAGATGCGCTCGTGGTCAAGGCGGATCTGCGCGACGCCAACCTCATGAACGCGCGGTTCGAGGGCGCCACCTTCGTCGAGACGTCCACCGAGCGTGCAGACATGGAACCGGCCGCGCGCGCGCTCCTTTCAGGTCGGAGGGCCTCATGAGCCAAGAACACCCGCTCCGGCGCGCGCTGCGACAGCAGGACGCCATCGCAGCTGCCCTCGCCACGCGCTCGCACGAAGAGCTCGTGAAGATCGCGGCCGACCTCATGAAGACGTACGTGGTGGACGGCGCCTCGCCGCAGAAGCCCGATGTGGGTCGGGTGCACGTGCCGCAGCACCTGCGCGGCCTCGGCTTCGCGTCCCTGATCGAGACGCTGAAGTTCCACCTGGATCTCAAGGAGCTCGAGCAGTTCACCGTGACTGATGGTCAGGTCTTCGTGAAGCTGGGCGGTCGCGAGTTCGCGCTCGATGGCGCCGCGCCGCCGCCTGCGCGCGCGGCGGCCCCACCGGCCCGCCTGGTAGAGTCGCCTCCCGTCATCCGCGAGCCCCCGGCGGCACCCGCGCCGCGCGTCGAGGCCCCGCCGCGACCCGAGGTGAAGCCGCCTGGTCCTTCCGAGAGCGACGATCGCTTTCGAATGCTTGAGCTCGATTGATGCGCTGGCTCCCCGTCGCTGTCGTCATCGTCTCTGGGTGTCTCGACCGTGCGGGTGCAAACGACAGCATCAAGAGCGACGCGGTCTCCGATGCAGCCGAGGTCGGCGCGTCAGACACCCCCGCGCCGGCTCCCGACAGCACCGGCCTGGATCCGGTGTTCTCCGAGCTCCCCGACGAGTGGGTCGAGGCGCCGCTGGGCTTCTGCGATGAGCTCGCCCACCAGTCGATCGCCACCTACAACAACGATGGCGACACGATCGGCATCGCCACCGGCGACAGGGTCCGCTTCATCGGCGTGGACGCCACCGAGACGAACACGGCCGACTGCTACGCCGAAGAGGGGAAGAACGCGCTCCGGGCGCTTCTGGCACCCAACAAGACCATCTGCCTCTATCCGGATCCGGCGGGCCCCGACAAAGACACCTTCGACCGGCTGCTCCGCTACGTGTTCATCAAGGTGGACGGGGTCTGGCGCATGCTGAATATCCGCTTGGTCCGCCTCGGCGCAGCCAAGGCCTATCACGACTTCCTGAAGGGTAAACAGTTCCGGGTCCAGACGGAGCAGGCGGAGATCCTGGCACGTGATGAAGCCCGTGGTGGCTGGGGACGCTGCGGGTGGGTGATCGAGTAGCTCCGGCGCTAGGGGAGCGCGCCTCCCGCGCACCGCGCGAGGCCATGTTGTTCTGTGCGGGCCTGGGTACCCGCCTTCGCCCTCTCACCGACCACATCCCAAAACCCGCGATACCGTTCCTCGGGCGCCCGCTCGTCGCGCACACGCTCGACTGGCTGCGGGCCGCTGGAGTGGAGCGCGTGGTGGTGAATCTGCACCACCTCCCGCAGCTCATGCGGGAGACCGTCCTCGCCGCAGCATCCTCGCTCGAGGTGGTCTTCTCGGAAGAGCCGGAGCTCCTGGGTACAGGGGGCGGTCTCGTCGCCGCGCGGCCGCTGTTCCGCGGGGACGGGCCCATCCTCGTCGTGAACGGCGACTGCTACTACCACGCCCCCCTGGCGCCGCTCTTCGAGTCGTACGTCGCGGGTGTCGCGGATCGCGCCGGCTCCGGGGGCCCGGGTGGGGCGACCCTGGCCTCGCTCTGGATCTCGCCGGATCCCCGATATGGCGATATCGCGAACGTACGCTCCGTGGACGGTGGGATCGTATCGATTGCTGGGAGGCCCGCGCGCTCCGGGCGTCCGGCCCTTGGAGACACCCAGGTCAGCGGCGCCTATCTCGGCGTGCAGTTGATCTCGCAGCGCCTGCTCGACCGCCTGCCGCCAAGCGGGCCGTCGTGTCTCCGCGATGACGGCTGGATCCCCGCGTTGGCTGACGGCGAGCTGTTGCGAGCCGTAGACCTCGGAGGGCATGCCTTCGATCTCGGCACCCCAGAGCGCTACATGGAGGCGCACGAACAGCAGGCGGGAGGTACGGCGATTGAGCCCGCCGTGGCCCGGTGGCTCAGGCCTCGAGCACCTTGACGGCGACGACGGTGACGTTGTCTTTGCCGCCGTTGTCGCAGGCGCGCCGGATCAGGGCGCGGCACATCGCGTCGAGGTCGTCCTTGTGCTCGAGGATCAGCGACTGAATGTCGCGGTCTTCGACCTCGCCGTTGAGACCGTCCGAGCACAGGATGAAGATGTCGTCCGGCTGCACGGCCTCAACGCCGATGTCGACCAGGACCGACTCTTTCATCCCCAAGGCGCGCACGATGATGTTCTTGTGCGGGAAGTTCTTCTCTTCCTCGGGGGTGAGGCGAGCCATCTTCTTGTAATCGTTGAGGAGCGAGTGGTCCTCGGTGACCTGGGCGAGCTGGCCGTCGCGCACTCGATAACACCGCGAGTCGCCCACGTGCGCCACGTAGTGGCGGCCGTCGCGGATCGCCATGCCCACGAAGGTGGTGCCCATGCCCTTGTACCGGGCGTCCTCTGAGGCCTTCTCGAAGACGCGAAGGTTCGCGTAACGCACCGAGTTGACGAAGAGGTTCTCCGTGTAGGTGCGGTTCTTGTCTTCTTTGTACGGCCAGGTGATGTCGCCGTCTTCGCTGGCGTCGCGGAAGAACTTGCACACCGTCTCGACCGCGATCTGGCTGGCGACCTCGCCGCTGGCGTGTCCTCCCATGCCGTCGGCCACGATGAACAAGCCTTGGTCGGGGACCAACTCGTAGTTGTCCTCGTTGTGGTTCCGCTTCATCCCGACATCGGTCAGGCCGGCGTGGATGACTTTGGTCATGCGGATAGCTTCGGCATAAAACGCCCGCATCCTAGCGCGGGACCTTCGCCGACGTCCAGCCGACAACGGAGCTTCCCTCGAGGATGATCCAAGGAGTGACGCGATGCCCCCCTTTTTATCGCCGAATTGGCCCTCCTGGACCTTCCAGCCGATCGGCGTGGTGCAGTCGCCCTACCTTGACCGCATCGAAGCGCCGCATCAGGCCGTGGTGAGCCACGGCACCCTCGCAGGGACGGCGGTGGAGGGCGTGATCGCGCTCTCGCCGACGCTTCCGGAGGCGTGCCTGCGCGATCTCGAGGGGTTCGAGCGGCTGTGGGTGGTGTGGGTCTTTCACCGAAGCGACGGGTGGCGGCCGACGGTGATCCCGCCTCGGGGGCCGCGGCGGCGGCGAGGGGTCCTGGCGACCCGGTCTCCCCACCGTCCGAACGCGCTGGGGCTCACTGCCGTGGAGCTGGTCTCGGTGGATGCGGAGGCGCGGACCCTCCGCGTGCGAGGGCTGGACATGCTGGACGGCACACCGGTGTTGGACGTGAAGCCGTACGTGCCCTACGCGGACGCCTTCCCGGGTGCCCGAGCGGGGTGGGTGGACGAGGTGGTGAGCCTTCAGGCCGGTGACGCGCTCTGGGCGCCGGGCCCGAAGCGCCCGCTGCGGTCAACGGCCCATGCGCAGGCGCCAGACCCCGAGGGCCGCCTCTCGAAAGATAGCGCCTGACATCTTCGACTGCCCCTTCGTCCGGTCGGGGAAGATGATCGGCACCTGGCCTACGCGGAAGCCTGCGCCCAAGGTGCGCCAGGTGAGCTCGATCTGAAATCCGTAGCCCACCTGGTGGACCGCGTCGAGGTCCAGCGCTTCCAGCACCGCGCGGCGGAAGCACTTGAAGCCGCCCGTGAGGTCCGTGAACGGCACCCCGAGCACCAGTCGGGCGTAGAGGTTCCCGCCGCGCGAGATCAGCTGGCGGCCCAGCCCCCAGTCCTCCACGCCGCCGCCCGACATGTAGCGGCAGCCCAGGACGAGGTCGTTGCGCTCGAGCTCTCGGAGGAAGTCTGGGAGGAAACGCGGCTGGTGGCTGAAGTCGGCGTCCATCTCGAAGACCGCCGTGTAGTCGCGCTGAAGCGCCCACCGGAAGCCCGCGAGGTAGGCAGTGCCGAGGCCGAGCTTGCCCGCCCGATGGATCGCGTGGAGCCGCGGGTCCGCCGCGGCCAACCCATCGGCCAAAGCGCCCGTGCCGTCCGGGCTGTTGTCGTCCACCACCAGGACGTGGACCTCGGGCAGGCGCGCCAGGATGGCTGCGATGAGCGCCTCGAGGTTCTCGCGTTCGTTGTACGTGGGGACCACGATCAAGGCGCCGGCGCCCGTCGCGGGGTCAGGCGTCTCGCGTCTAGAACTGCTCACTGTACATCGACTCGATCAGCGCCGCGTGGCGCGCCATGACCGCCTCCCGGCGCGGAACGCGGCTCACGGCGAGCTCGCCGCGCTCCGGCGCGAGGGGGTGGTCGAGGATGGCGAACTTCCGAATGGCCTCCCACCCGGGCAGCTCGCGGTTCAAACGTTGGACGACGCCGTTGATGAGCGCGAAGACCTCGGGGCGGTCGGCGAGCTCGCTCGTGCGCGCGACCTCGAGCCCATGCTCTCTCGCGAACGGGATCACGCCGTCGCTGTCGAGCACGATCAGGGCCGACAGGAACGGGCGTCCGTGGCCCACGACCACCGCCGTGGAGACGTAGGGGCTCGCGGTGAGGGCCGCCTCGAGCGTGGTGGCCGTGACTGCCGCGTGGTCCGTGGCGGGCACCAACACCGCGGAGCGAGGAGCCACGGAGAGAAGCGTCTGATCGCGCAGCTCCGCGACGTCTCCCGTGCTGACCCACTCGTTCGGCGCGCCGGTGAGCGGCTCTGCCTGGAGACCCGGGGCCCGGACCTCGAGTCCCCCATCGCTGAGGCGGAGGGTGACGCCGTCGAGTGCGGGTCCTACCGACTCGCAGGAGAACGGCGCGTTGGGCCCGTCCGGCTGGCGGCTGAGCACCGGCGCCACCTCGGTGAGGCCGTAGCTCCGCGAGACCTCCACGCCGAGCATGAGGAAGAAGCGGGCGATCTCTGGCGAGAGCGGGCCCAGGACACAGAGGCCGTGGCGCAGCGCGCCTCCGAGGAGCGCGTGCAGCCGCCCGCGCAGCAGCCTGCGCGCCACGCCGTGGAAGAACTGCACCCCGGGATCCGCCTCCCTCCGCCCCTCACGCGCCCAGACGACCTCTTCGCCGAGCCCGAGCAACCACCGGAACAGCCGGAGCGGGAGGCCGCCCGCGTGGTTGAACGAGCGGTGGATGGCCCCGTACAAGTGCTCGAAGGTGGCCGGGTCGGCGAGGACATGGGTGGGAGAAAAACGGGGCAGGGCCTGCTCGGGAGGCAGCCCGTCCGAGAGCGCCAGCGTGGCTCCCGCGGTCAACGCGCGCCACGCCGCCAGACGCGCGGCCGGAAAGGCGAGGCTCAGGGCTACGAGCTGCACGTCGGAGGGCCCGAGCTGAGGCAGGGCCTCGAGCTGCCGGGCGAAGGTGGCTGCGGGCACTCGGTAGCCGCGCGGCGGACCGTCGCGTCCCATGGAGAAAGACACGGCGG
Source organism: Pseudomonadota bacterium (assembly GCA_005776725.1). Lineage (GTDB taxonomy): Bacteria > Myxococcota_A > UBA9042 > SXOO01. Next base: position 34,100 of record SXOO01000244.1, read on the forward strand.
CGGCGCCCTCGGCCGATGGCACTTGGGAATCGGCGAGCTGCAGGAGCGCTCGGTACGAGAGCAGCTCACCCTCGCCGCGCTGGACGAGGGCCGCGCCGACGGTGTCGCCCCGCTCGGACACGGCCACGATCAAGGGACTGGCCCGGAGCGCCGGCAACACGCTGGCGAGGGTGGCGACGCGCTCGCCGGCGTCGGTGACCACGACTCGCGCCGGTCGGGCCTCGAGGATCGACCGCACGCGATCGGACAAGGCACCGGGTTCGATGACCACCAGTTCGCCGCCCAGGAGCTGCACCGCCACGTCGATCACCAGCCACTCGGGTCGATCGGCGAGGTAGACCGCGACCCCGACGCCGGGCCCGACGCCCCAGCGCGTCAGCGCCGCGGCGGCCCGCTTGGCGTCGGTCAGCACCGCTTCGACCGTGGTCTCCCCATTGGGCGACACGATCCGGGCGGCCAGTTGTCTCGAAAGCTGCTCGAGCATCGGCCGAGCTTAGCGCAAGCCGCGCGTGAGGCTCAGCGAGATCCACATCGGCCGGCGGTTGAGACACGTCGGCGTGTCAACGAGGACGCGATCGATCGCGGAAGGACCGCTGCCGGCTGCGGCTGAGTCCACCGATCTGGCTTCGCCTGCGCCGTTTCCAGGCGCACCGGACCCCATCGGCGGCGGGCCGGCCGGCTTGGCATATGCGTTGCTCTGGGTGTCTGGCATCGGGCGGCGCTTGGCTGGCCCGCGGCTCCGGGAGAACCCGGGGCCAACCTACGGAACCTCGCGTTTTTGCGAGTCCAGCCCCGGGGAGTGGCGTTGAACCGCTACGTCCCCGACCCATGGAGCACACGATGTCACTCACCCACGCTGTCGCCGCCGTCCTCTGCGCCGCCATGTTCAATATTGCCTCGGCCCGCCCGGCGCCCGTGTGCGCGCCGATCGAGGTTCGAGAGGTGAGCGTGGCCCACGCGGTGGAAGGGCGGCACTCGGTGGGGGAGGCCGCCGTCTTCGAACCCGGGGACACGGTCCACGCCCTCGCCGTGGTGAAGAACCCCGGCGCCAAGGCGCCGATCGAGATGGTCTGGATACGCGACGGCGTCGTGAGGTCACGCGTGAACCTCTCCGTTGGGACGACGAAGGGCTGGCGGACGTGGTCGAAGCACACCCTTCGCGGTGGCGACGTCGGGGCCTGGACCGTTGAGGTTCGTGCCGAGGACGGCACCTTGCTCGAGGCCACGCACTTCGAAGTGGCGCGCACCCTGGCGTTGGCCCCGTGACGTGTCCGGCGGCGCGCCCCCTTGCGGCCCCCCCGCGATCGGCCGTAGCGTTCGCCCCATGCCCACCACCGTCACAGTTCGTTGGGACGACTTCGAGGCCGCTTTCATCATCGGCTCGCCGGAGTCCCGCTACTTCCTCGACACCACCACCGGGGCCGTCGAGTACACGAGCCACTTCGACGACGAGGCCGTCCGCGAGCGGGTGCTCCGCCGCGCCGCCGCGCCCGGCTGGCTCGAGATCCCGCGACCCAGCGAGGACGACGCCCGAGCCGAAGTATCGGAGTTCATTGCCTCCGAGACCGACGAGGCCATCCGCGCGGCGTTGCAGGCCGGCTTCTCCGAGCGCCATGCTTTCAAGGGGTTCAACAGCGCCCTGGGCAAGTACCCGGAGGCACGGCGTCGCTGGACGTCGGCGCGCCTCGCGGGGATCCATCGCCGCCTGCTCGCCTTCACTCGAAGGAACGATCTGGTCGTGGATGACGACCGCTTCCGCGCGCTGGGCTGATCCCGAGTCGCCGTCCTTGACGCTTCGGGTGCGCGGGGGAATGCTCGCGCCGTGATCCGACTGCTCCTGGTTCTGGCGCTCGTATTCTCGCCCTGCGCGCTCGCAGATGGGCCCAGCGACGAGCATAGGCGCGTAGTCAGCACGCTGCTGCTCGCCAAGCGCGTGTTTCCCACACGCGCCCAGGTGCTGCGCACCGGCCGGCTCGACGACACCCAGCGGATCTTGATCGACCTCGCGGACGACACCCAGGCCGAGGTGCGCCTCCAGCTCAACGCGGTCCGCGCCCTCGAGTACTTCCCCACCAAGACCACCGAAGAAGTGTTGATGACCCTGCTCTACACGCGGGGGCAGACCGTCGCGCATCGTCGGGCGATCCTCCGGGCGTTGGCGCGGGCGTTCGGGGTCAAGATGTACTTCGAGGTGCTGCCGTTTCTCCGCGACGTCGATCCCCGGATTCGCTCGGGCGCCGCCATGGCCTTGGCCGAGATTGATGACGGGCGTGTGCGGAGCATGCTGTTGAACCTGATCGAGAGCGAACCCGAGATCGAGGTCCGCCTCGCCGCCGAGCAGGGGCTCGCGTTGGTCGAGGCACGCGAGAAGGCCGCCGCCGGCGCGCGCACCCCCGCCGGCACGCCTCTCGACGAGTAGGTTTCCGCGCGGGCAGCAGCGCCCGACGGGCTAGGAGTTACGCCGTGAATCTACGTGGCACGTTCACCGCCCTCGTCACTCCGTTCCGAGTCGACGGCAGCTTCGACGAGCCCGCGTTTCGGTCGCTCGTGGAGGCGCAGCTCGAAGCGGGGATCGATGGGCTCGTTCCCTGTGGGACCACCGGAGAGACACCCACGCTCAACGCCGAGGAGTACGCCCGAGTCATCTCGATCGCGGTCGAGCTGGCCGGCGGGCAGGTCCCTGTGATCGCGGGCACGGGCTCAAACAGCACACGCAAGACGATCGAGGCCACGCGCCTTGCGCGGGAGCTCGGCGCAGACGCGGCGTTGGTGGTCACACCGTATTACAACAAGCCCGGGCCCCAGATGCTGCGCGCGCACTACGAGGCCGTCGCGGCTGACGGCGGCCTCCCGGTGGTGCTCTACAACGTGCCCGGTCGCACTGGCATCAACATGGCGCCCGAGACCACGTTGGCGCTGGCCCGGGTGCCCAACGTCATCGCGATCAAAGAGGCCTGCGGAGACCTCGGTCAGGTGCAGGCGATCCTCGCGGGCCTACCAAGCGGCTCGCCGTTCCAGGTGTTGAGCGGCGACGACAACATGGCGCTCGGCATGTACGCCGTCGGCGCCCGGGGGCTCATCTCCGTGGCCTCGAACGTTGCGCCGCGAGACGTCGCCTCGCTCTGGAACCGCTTCGCCGCTGGCGACATCTCGGCCGCCGCGCGAGAGAACCTGCGCCTGTTTCCGCTGTTCAAGGCGCTCTTCGTCGAGGCCAACCCGGTCCCCTGCAAGGTTGCGCTCGGGCTCCTAGGCCGGATGTCGGACACGGTGCGGATGCCACTCGGACCCGCTCAGCCCGCCACAGTCGAGCTCATGAAGCGCGTGCTCACCGGGCTCGAGCTCCTGTGACCCCACACACCGCGGGCACCCGGCTCCGCGTTGGCGTTCCAGGTGCTGCGGGTCGAATGGGCCGTGCCCTCGCGACCCGCCTCGAAGCCCACCCGAGCCTCGTCCTTGGGGCCGCCTGGGAGCGCCCGGGCATCGGCGCGTGGCCCGAGCACGCCCCCGCTGACGGCCTGGACGTCGTGGTCGACTTCACGGCGCCTGCGGCCCTCGGCGGACACCTCGCCCTGTGCTTAGAGCGGGGACTGCCGCTCGTCGTTGGCACCACGGGGCTTCGTCCGGAGGACCACGCTGCGATCGATGCGGCGGCTCGCCAGATCCCCGTTCTTCAGGCGGCGAATACCAGCGTGGGCGTCAACACGCTGCTCGAGCTGGTTCGGCGTGCCGCGCTCTTGGTGGGCGCGGGATTCGACCTCGAGATCGTCGAGGCTCACCATCGCGGCAAACGCGACGCCCCCAGCGGTACGGCCCTGGCGCTGCTCGCCGCTCTTCAGGAGGCGCGCCCGGGGGCTCAGGGGGTTTTTGCGCGTCACGGCGACATTGGCGCCCGCACTGCCGAGGAGATCGGAGTCCAGACGCTCCGAGGTGGAGATGTGGTTGGCGAACACACGGTGTTCATGTACGGGGCCGGCGAGCGGCTCGAGCTCTCGCACCGCGCCACGGACCGCGGGATCTTCGCCGATGGCGCCCTTCGGGCCGCCGAGTGGCTAGTGGGTCGTCCAGCGGGGCGTTATCGCATGTCGGACGTCCTCGCCGGGGGCTGAAGGCTGGGCGGATGTGGGGCCGGCCAGGGCCGGCGGGCAACGACCCGCTAGTCGGCGGGCGCGCCCAGGCGCCTCAGCGCGTCCTTGACGGAGTCGGCCTTCTTGCAGGTGGGACAAAGCTGCAGGTATTGCCGGTAGACTTGGATGGCTTCGTCTCGTCTGCCTGCGGCCTCCAGGGCCTTGGCGAGGCCGATGTAGGTGTCGCGGTAACCCGGATTGCGGCGTCGTGCCTCCTGGAACTTGAGGATCGCGTTCGAGCTGTCGCCCTTCTTCAGATAGAGCCACGCGAGCTTGGCGATCGGCTCCACCGAGCGCGGGTTCATCACGGACGCCTTGTCTAGGAGACGGATCGCCTCACCCAGCTGACCCGCCGACTCGGCCTGCGCCGCCTCTGCGAGCACCGCGTCGTAGGCGTCGGCTGCTGAGGGGGCGGCCACCTCCGGCATGGGCTCGGGCGGTGCCGCCTCGGGCTTCGCCGGCGCTTCCTGGGGCTTCTCCGGCCTGGGTACGGTCGGCCTGGGCTCTGCCGGTGCGGCTCTGGGCGCACCGTGCGCGATCTTCTCCGACGCCGCCGACTTCACCTGTGCGTCCCCCGCTGCGGCCGGAGTGGGTGCGATCGCCGTCCCGCCAACCTGGAGCGCCGCCGCGCTGTGAGCGCTGATCTCGAGATCAGCGCGTCCGCGGCTCTCACCGAGCTCCAGGTGGTCGCGAGGGTGGTGCGCCTCGACCCGAACCACGACCGCCTCGCCGGTGCCCAGGGTCAACGTGGGCGCCTTCTCACCCGCGCCCGTGCCGTCTCCCGCGGTGGCCCCCGTGGGCGACGGGGGCGATGAGCGCCCGAACACCCACCACCCGCCGAAGGCCAGCAGCGCCGTGAGCGATACCCCCAGCGCAAAGAACAGCCACTGTCGCGACTGAGGGGCGGGCTCGTCGGACAGGGGCTCGATGGTCTCGGCTGGCTCCTGTCGAGCGCCTTCCGGCGCGGACGCTCCCAAAGCAACCGACTGCCCGTAAGCCTGCACCTCTGATGCGCTCGGCCCGCGCATTTGCACGGTGTTGTTGTTCAGCTCGTCGAGCTCGAGCCGCAGCTTGTCGAGCTCGATCCGGGACGGCGCGCCGCTGGGCGGCGGGCCGTCATCGGCGAAGCCGCCGAGCCCGTCCAGGGGAGAGGCTGCGCCCCACAGTGTTGACTCGGGGAGGCCCCAGGCCGACAGCGACTGTCCGCCGGCTTGCGGAGCCTCCCAGCTGTCCGCTTGCGCCGGCCCGGGAGAAGAGGGCTCCACCGACGAGGCCGTCTGCCCATCACCCCACGCTGGCGCGGGCTCCCCACCGGTGTCCCCGGCCTGCCAGGAGTCTACGGGGGACAACGGCGCGGGCTCGTCAACCTGCGATGAGGCCGGGTCTTCTACCGGCTCCTCGGTCCGGATCTCCGTAGATGCCTCTGGTTCGCCCGCGGGCTGTCGGACGTCTTCCAGGGCCAGCGCGGAGCCCCCGAGGTGCGCCGCCAACTCCTGAAAGCTGACGTCCGCGAGCGTCTGGTTCGCTGGATCGGCGTCCCACGCGCTGGGGTCTTGGCCCGCGTCCTGCGCTTCTCCAGGCAGCTCTGGTGGCTCGTCCGGCAGCGGCGGAGGAGCGACCGAGGCGCTGGCGAGAGTTGGGCGCGCCGGCGCCGGTTCGCTCGTGCCACGTTCTTGGGCCCGCGTCGCCTCTACTCGCTCAAAGAGCCCTACGAGCTCGGGGATCTCCCTTAGGAGCCGCCAGGCGCGCCCGTTTCGCGACAGGGCGTCGTCGAGTGAGACTACCCCGTCCAAGACCCAGCGCTGGAAGACGCGGAGGTTGGGGAAATCGACGACGGTCCCGTCGGCCTTCCGGACGCGCCACCGCGGCGCTTCGGGCTCTTCTGGGAGGGGCGGTGGTGCGTCGCTGATCGACGGAAAGACGCCGGTCAGGCTGGTCGAGGGGGCTCCGGCCTTGCCCTTGACTCGGATGCCCGTGCCGCAAACGCCGCACGAGACCCGCAGGGACTCGCCCGGTCGTGGGAGGGCGCCGAGCTCATGGCTCGCGCCGCAACGCGGACAGCGGACGGTTGGCATCCGGTCAGAAGGGCATCACGAGGTCGTAGTACCCCATGAGATAGAGGCCGAAGTACACGCCCGCGCCACCCAGCACCATCCCGGCGGCCATGAAGCCGATTCGGGCTCCCCAGCCGCCGCTCCCCACAGCTTTATGCGTGCCGGTTGCAGAGCTAGGGGGACGGCGATTCGGCGACGCATCGGCGAGCCCGAGCTCGGCCGGTCGCTCGCCCGTGGTGGTGATCGCCCGCCGCTCACCGGTTGGGTTGGGCTTCGGGCGCACGCCCTGCCGTGTCGGTTGCGCGGGGCGAACGGGCGGCGAGGCCGGGCCCCGGCCGCCGGCCGGCTTGGGCCCCGGGGCCGCGCCCGCAACCGTCGGTGCTGTGAGCGACGGCGCGGCCACCGGCTTGTGCTCCGAGGCCGACTCGAGGGCCGAGAGCGCTTCACCGTCCGACTCGAACTTCGACTTGAAGTCGGCGTAGGTCTTCCAGTTCACCCCGTCGACCGACACCAGGGCGTTCTTCTGCGGGCCGAGCCCGTCCACCCAACGCATCAGCTTGTCGGGCTCGAAGAAGCAGTACGTGAGGCCCGCGTCGCTCTTGAGGCGCCAGATACGCGGCCCGCTCTCGACAGGCGGCGCGGAGGGCTCCGCAGGTGCGTTCTCTGTGATCGGCACGGAGACAGTCCGCGCGGGCGGCGGCGGCTCGACGTCTGGCGCGGCTTCCGGGAGGGACCGCGCCCCTGATGGTTGTGCGACCAGCTCTTCCAAGGAGTCCATGTCGCGCGGAGACATCGTGATTGCGCTGGCGCCGGACGGGCCGCGGGCTCCCGGAGCGATGGGCAACGGCTCAAGAGGTGAGCTGCGGACAGGCGGCTGCGCTGGCGCACGAGGGGCCGACGGGCGCGGTGCGGCCGTCTGCACCGTGGCTTCGCCGTCGTCGCTCGCGGGCTGGGTGAACCCACAATGCGGACACGTGACGAAGCCGCCGTCGTCCGGTAGCGACTCGAACGACGTCCAGCAGGAGATGCAGATGTATTCGCCCCGTGCGCTCACCAGCCACCCTTGCCGAAGCAACGCGCTTCGATCCTGATTCGTTCGTACCCGGAGCGCGATGCGCCCGGGTCCAGGGCAGGGATGCTACCACGCGGGGTGGAGGCGTTGGAACCCACCGGCGACGCGACGCTCCGAGGGCCCCTCATCGCCGAAATCGTTCGATGATTCTCGGCAGCACCGCCGCCGATCGCGCCGTCTCGGGAGTGGCGGCGAGGCCAGCCAGGAGCTCGAGGGTCTCGCCGAGCGTAAACGCCGCGTTGGTGAACGCGTCCACACCGGCGTAGGCCCCGGCGAGCAGCAGCGTGTCCGCGATGTCGTCTACGTCCAGACCCTCCATGAGGCCCCAGTAGACATGGACCGCCAACGCGAAGGCGGGCCGGTTGCCGGCGGCCAAGATCCCGATGAGCGTCCGCTCCCGGTCCTTCGGCGCGACCGGGCTCGAAGGTCCGGATGCGCCGGGACCGGCAACGTAGTACCGCGCCCCGATCGCGTCGATGAACGGTGCAGCGTCGGTGTACGGCGCGGCGGCGCGCTTCGTGGCGGCGAAGCCGAGCAACGCCGGGTCGAAAGCGGCCCTCAGCGAGGCAAGCGCTTCCTCGGACAGGATCGTTCGGACGTCAGCCATCGGTGCGCTCCGGTGGTGGGAAGTCGTGTCTCAGGGCGGCGTCGAGGATGCTGTGGGCCTGCGCGCCGCTGAAGTCGATCTCCGCGCCATTGAACCACGCCGCGCCGGCACCGCAGAGCAAAGAGACGAAGCGCGCCACCTCACCCGCCTCCAGCAGTCGGCCCGCCGGCGTCGAGGCCTCGCAGATCGACTTGAAGCGCGCCCAGCGAGTTCCGAAGCCGTAGGCCGCCGCCGGTGTCTCGACGGTGCCGAAGTTCAGGAGGTTCACCCGGTAGCCCCGCGGACCCAGCTCGAGCGCCAGGTGCTTCACGTAGACCGCGAGCGCCGCCTTGGCTGCCGTGATCAGGCTGAAGTTGGCGACGAGCGAGTGCCCGATGGGGTTCGTCAGCGCCAGGAGTCGGGCCCCGGGGGCGAGGAGATCCCGCTCCACCAGCGCTTGCGCCCACCAGACGAAGGAGTGGGCCATGGAGTCGAAGGTCTTCTGGAAGTGCTTCGGCGCCAATACCCGGTAGAGCGCGGTGTCGCGGTCCTCGTCCGGAGCGACTTTCGGGCTGCCGTCACGTGGGCCGCCCCGCTCCGGCACGAAGCGCCCGACGGACGCGTTGGCGATGGAGTGTACGAAGAGGGCGACGCTCCTCGGGCCGGCGCGACGGAGCAAGGCGTCGGCGGTCACCTGAACGCCCTCGGCGGTCCCGGCGTCGCCAACGTGCAGGTGCGCTGTGCGCCCCGCTGCTTCGACTGAGGCCGCGAGCTCCCCTGCGCCCGCGGGATAGTGCCCGCGGTGGGCGCCGAAGACGTTGTAACCGGGATCCGTGGCGATGGCGGCTCCGATGGCCTGTCCGACGCCTGAGCTGACGCCCAGCACGACAGCCCACGGCGGGTTTTCGGGAGATCGGGTCATGTCGCGGCCCCTCTGGAGGTGTCGAGCAGGTCTTGGACCGCCTGCATCACGCGTTGATGAGTGTGGACCACCGCGTCGGGGTCGTTGGTCTCGGGAGGGGGGATCGGCTGGCCGATACGCTGCCGGATCCGGACTGGAAAAGGCGGTGACAGAGGCCAGAGCCCGAGAGGCCCGGCACCGAACCAAACGGGAAGCCCGAGCGGCATCTTGACGCGCTCGCCGAGCCAGTGGCCGTCGTTCAGGCCGATGAACGTGTCGTCCACGCCGTCCGCGGCCACCGGGACGATCGGGATCCTCAACCGGGCAGCGAGCTTCACGTATCCGGTTCGCCGGCCGAACGCCACCCGGTATCGGTGCCGCGCCGAGCGACAGCCCTCCCGCGTGCCCCCGGGCGCCACCAGCACGTGCTCGCCGCGCTCGACGGCGGCCGAGAGCTCGGGTCCGTCCCCGGTCACGAAGCCGAGATCGTCGATGAACGCCTTGAGGCGCGGCCGATGGCCGAACGCGCCATGGATGATCCCGTGAGGGAGGTAGCCGTGTCGCTCGAACACCTCGACCGTGAGCATGCACAGGTCATGGGCGATCGGCCGGCCGTGGTAGCCCACGATGAGGGCGGGGCCCCCATCCAGGTTCTCGAGGCCGCTGACCTCGTAGCGATGCCAGCGGCGCATGAGCCGCCAATAGGCCAACCAAACGTCTCGCGGCCTCACGCGGGGACCTCGAGGAGCAACGCGCCGTACGCGAGTCCCGCACCCACCCCAACGAGCAGGATCCGGTGCCCCGGCTTGACCCTCCCCGTTCCGAGGAGCCGGTCCAGACCCACGGCCACTGACGCTGCACCGACGCTGCCGATCTCGCGCACCACCGGCACCACGCGATCCGGCGCCACGCCGAGCTCCGCGACGATCTTGGTGAGCATGGTGCCGTTGGGTTGATGGGGAACCACCCAGTCGACGGCGTCGATCCCGAGTCCGGCCTGGCTCAGGACCGCGTCGGTGCTGCGGCGCAGGCCAAGCAGCGCGATCCGCCCGATCTCGTCGTTGCTGGCGGCGAACTCGATGATCTCGGTCTTGCCCGTGAGACCCGGGTGCCCGAGGTACACCGAGCCCAGCAGCGAGCCGACGTTCCCAAACGCAGCCGCCAGAACGCCGCCCGCCTCGGACGCACCCAGGATGACCGCGGCGGCGGCGTCTCCGAGCACGACATAGGATCGGGCCTCCTCCTTGGCGATGTGGCGCGACAGCGTCTCTACTACCACGACCGCCACCGGGCCGAGCCCCGTGGCCACCGTCCGCGCCGCAAGGTCGAAGCCCGTGAGGAACCCGACGCAGGCGTTGTTGACGTCGAACGCGTCGCAGGTGTGCTCCACGCCCAGCTCACGACACAGCGCGTTCGCGGTGGCGGGGATCAAGAAGTCGCCGCCGGTGGACGAGACGAAAATAATTCGTCGGAGCGCGGACGGTGCGAGGCCGGCCCGGGAGAGTGCCTCAGCGAGGACCTGTGCGCCCAGGGTTGCCGCGGGTGGCGTTGGGCCGGCGAAGTACCGTGTGGCGATCCCGATACGACGCTCCAGCTCCTGCGGGTCGCGATCGGGCATCGCCGCGCGGGCGACCTCTGCGGTCGAAACGGCGGTCCCAGGCAGGGTGCTCGCTGTAGCTAGTACGCGTATAGGCAATCGCATGGCGCCACACCCTACACCGTTTTGCGCACCAGGAGCACGCCGCCCCCGGGGGTTTGGAGGTCGCCCCTCGCGGCATGAACCGGGTCTTGGGGGTTGGCCCCCCAACGGTTCGACCCGCTAGCTGTTGACCAGCGAGACGAGCTCGGCGCCCCACCGGACTCGGGCCCGCGAAGGCAGCTCGGACACCCCGTAGAGGGCGTCGACAGACTTCGGTGCGCGCACGGCCAAGGCGACCAACACCTCGTCGCCCAGCAGCCACCGCCGTGGGACGTTGGCCGCTCGCGCCTTCTCCTCCCGCCACCGGGCCAGCGCGGTGAGCCGTTGGCGCGCGGGGCCGCGCAGCTTGGCGCCGCCCTTGACGCGGTCGGCCAGCGCGTTCGCGTCGAGGCCTCGCCGCGCGGCCTCGACCAACGCGCCGCAGCGCGCGCCACACTCGTCGAGCTGGGCCGCCCCCATGCGCTGGAGCAGCGCCTCGCGCAGAGGATTCAGCCAGCGCACGTCGTCCGCAGCGTAGTCCAGAAGCGCCGGCGAGAGCGGGCGCGCGAGCCAATCGGCTCGCTGTGAGCCCTTCGACAGCTCCACTCCGAGGAGATCCTGCACGAGCGCGGCGTAGGACACCTGGCGCTCGGGGCCGCCCAGGCCCGCCAGCGCGGCGGCGACCTGTGTGTCGAAGATGGGCTGCGGTACGACGCCCAGGGTCACGCGCAGGACCTCGAGATCTTGCCCCGCTGCGTGGATGATCTTTGTCACCGCTGCGTCAGCGAAGAGGAGAGCGAGCTCCTCCAACATGGCGGGCGCAGCACCCGCGAGGGGGTCGATCAGGCCCACCGCGCCTTCGACGCCGAGCTGCACCAGGGCGAGCTCCGGGTAGTACGTCTTTTCGCGCATGAACTCGGTGTCGACAGCGATCCAGCCGCCTCTCCGCGCGGCCTCCGCGAGCTCTCGAACACCCTCCGCCGTGTGTACCAACACTAGGGGCTCTCGTTCGCGCGGCTGGGCCGCGGGGGCGTTGCCGCCACTGCCTCTGAGGCTCGACTCATCTAGAGAGGCGCTGTCGCGGCGTCGAGCCACGCGGCGGTCTCGGGATCGACCAGCGGCCGTAGCGTGTCTCTCACGCGACGGTGATAGGCGTCGAACCACTCGCGCTCTTCGGGGGAGAGGA
>SXOO01000245.1 GCA_005776725.1 Pseudomonadota bacterium
AGCTCTTTTTATTTTGTGTCATATAGAGAGCAGGCTTTTTAACTGTCAGCTGCTTGTGAAACTCTTAAGATACGAGTTTTCCATGTGAAGGGACATGTTGTTACGTAGGATTGTACGCAGGGTCGCCCGTTCGCTGTGGGCAGCCGCCTCCTTCATCTCGAGCAGCTTGGCTCGAAGGACCTTGAGGGCTCGAGACTTGTTCTTCTGTTGCGATCGCTCGTCCTGGCACGCGACCACGAGCCCGCTCGGTATATGCGTGATGCGGATGGCGCTCTCGGTCTTGTTGACGTGCTGCCCACCCGCGCCGGAGGCCCGATAGGTGTCGATGCGCAGGTCGTTCTCGGGGATGTCGACTTCGATCTCGTCGGCCTCGGGGAGGATGGCCACGGTGCAGGCGCTCGTGTGGATCCGGCCCTGCGCTTCGGTGAGCGGAATCCGCTGAACGCGGTGGACACCGCTCTCGAAGCGAAGCGTGCCGAAGACGTCGGTGCCGGTGACCGAGGCGACCACCTCCTTGAGGCCACCGAGATCGTTCTCGTTGGCCGATAGGAGCTCGACCGCCCATCCCTTGGACTCAGCGTACCGGGTGTACATCCGGAACACGTCGGCTGCGAACAGGGCAGCTTCGTCGCCGCCGGTTCCGGCGCGGACCTCCAGGATCACGTCCTTCGAGTCGACGGGATCACGCGGCAGGAGCAGGCGGTGTAGGGCTCGCTCTAGGGCCGGCACGTCCACTTCGAGTGCAGCGACCTCCTCGCGGGCCATCTCGACCAGATCCGGGTCCTTCTCGTCGAGAAGCGCACGTGCCTCGGCCAGCGCGCGGCGCTTCTCAAACAGGGCCTGGCCCGTCTCGACGATGGGCACGAGGTGCCGGTGTTCGGAGGCCAGGGCCCGATAGCGCTGGTGATCGGAGACGATGTCCGGATCGCCCATCTGGGCGACGACGGACTCGAGCCGGGAGGTGGCTTCCTCGACGCGGGATTCCATCATGGGGACGCCTCAGCGGCGGCTGAACCTTGCGGGCAGGCCGCGCGAGAGGCGGCCAGGCGTCGCACCCGAGGGACCTCGGGCGCGACGAGTGCTCAGGCAGCCTGGCCGTACCGCTTGCGGAAGCGATCGACGCGCCCGGCAGTGTCCATGATCTTCTGCTTGCCCGTGAAGAACGGGTGGCTGGCGCTCGAGATCTCGAGCTTGAAGAGCGGATAGGTCTGGCCGTCCGCCTCCCAGACCGTGGTGTCCGTGGTCTTCACCGTGGAACGAGAGATGAAGCGGAGACCGCCAGCCTCGTCCGCGAACACGACGAACCGGTAGTCGGGGTGGATGCCTTCTTTCACTGACGCTCTCCTGGCTGCTGTTGCAGCCTGCCTGCCTGCCTTCGGCGACGCGATGCGCCGACGCTCGGCTCTAAAGCTCGGCCAGAGCCGAGCGGGTTCGTTCCGCGACACCCGGGGCTACCCCGCGGTGCGGCGAACGGCTGCCCCGTCCCCGGGTGAGCCGCTCGTTCGAGTCTGCGGGGCCAGCGCCCCACAACCGCGGGCGGCCGGCTCAGCCGACCGCAGAAAACGCGGGGGCGTGAAGCTAGCAGCAACCCTCGAGCCGGGCAACGCCTTTCGAGAGCGCCATCAGTCCTCGTCTGGGGGCGAGGGTGCGAACGTCCGCCAAGGTCCGCCGTCCGGATCGTACGCGGACTGGTCCCATAGCGTCGACACCTCGAGCTGCAGACGGTGCCGGCGGCCCACATTGAGGACCACGGTGGGCGTGGTCACCGCGTGGTGGTCGACGCCACGGGCGTTCCAGGGTGGTGCGTGGAAGAAGACGAGGAGACGAGCCGCGCGCTGGATCTGCTCGCGCCACTCGGCATGGGCCGGTGAGTCCACGCCGCCCAGGCGGCCCAGGTAGACTGTGGGCTTCGAGGGCAGGTGTTTGTGCCACGGACGTACCCGACTGGCCCGTTCGGCGAAGGTCTGGTCGCTGGCGCCGTCGATGTAGAGCAGCGCGTCGTCGCCGAACACCGGGTGGGTGCCGAAGATCGCGACGACGCCGTGATCCTCGGGCCGGTCGAGCACCGCGACCTCCTCCATGGTGTACGGCCCGGCCCAGGCGATCTCGATCACGTCTATCAACGTCCCGGCCACTACGACTTCCCACTTCCGCCCAAGCCGATGCCCCCACGGATCCGCCAGTTGTTGGACTCGCGGAGCGAGTCTGACAGGTGCCACCGGGCCTGCTCATAGGACGCCACCGGGCCGTTGCGGAGCACCCACTTGCCGTCGAGCCGAACCTCGACGACCCAAACCCAGTCGTCCTCCGACGCGGGCGGTATGCTTGCCTTCGCTGTCACGCACCCTAGGCTACCACGAGTCCCCCGGGTTGTGAGCCTGGGGCCAAAGTGAGGTTGCGCATGGTCCTCCTACTCGTGCTCGCGGTGACCCTCGGGCCTCCGGTGTCGAGTCCGGCTAACCTCTATGGCACCTGGGTCGGCGCTGATGGAGAGGTCCTGCAGGTGCGCGGCACGTCTGCAGTCGTCGTGCTCGACGACCGAGTCGTCGTGGGACGGCTGGGCGCCGCCGCGGAGGACGGCAACCGCCTGACGGCGCTCTCGGCGACGGCGCGGCACGTCGGGGTGGAGCGCACCACTAGCGCCCGCCTCCGTCGCCTCGACGGCGCGGTAGAGGTCTGCGTGAACGGCGCAAAGCGCTGCCGAGTTCTACGGCCGCTCCCGGGCCAACCCATCGACGGACCCGAGAACTGCCTCGCCCGGTGCCTCGAGCGCACTCAAATGCGCGCGGTGTCGCCCGCACAGCTAGAGGCGGACTGCGTCCGCTCTTGCAGAGACGCGGTGCCGTAAGGCCGCTCCCACCGTCAACCCGCCGTTGACTCCACGGTAGGCCGTCGCTAGCCTGCGCTCCTCGACGAGGCGTGTATGGCGTCACAGTGCCTCGAGAACAAGCGACCTCCCGCCTTCGGGCGGAGCGCGGAAGGACTCCTGTCATGCTCGTCTCGCGGCTCGTTCGCACGTCACTGCTCGTCACCAGCGCTGTCGTCTTGGCGCTCTCCGGCTGCGCGGAGGAGAGCGACACACCGGGGCCCACCGGCACGGACGGGACGGACGTCACGGACGCCACCGACAGCACCGACCAGACCGATGGCTCTGACGCCACCGACGCCACGGACACCACCGACAGCAGCGATGCCACGGACGCCACCGACAGCACCGACACGGGTGGGGATACCGACGTCATGATAAACGGTGACGTCGTAGACGGTGACACCGTGGACGGTTCGGACGCCGCGGACGCCACGGACGCCACGGACACGACTGACGCCACAGACGCCACAGACGCCGCGGACGGGGGTGACCCGGGCGTTCCGAACGCCGAGCTCCTGGTGAAGATCTTCGGCACCCCGAACGAAGCGTCGGGAGCCGACAGCATCACGGTCTCCGGCGGAGCCATACAGCTCTCCGGCCTGGCGCTCGGCGAGCCCACGGAGATCACCTGGAAGAACGAGACCAACGGGGAGGAGGGCACCGCCTCCGGGTCACCGTTCTGGCAAACGAACGAGCCGATCTTCCTCGAGCCGGGCGCAAACCGCGTAGTGGTCACGGCCCGGCGAGACGCCGAGTCGGTCACTGACTGGGTCGTCGTCACCTACAACAAGGGCTTCCTGTTCGACGCAGCCCCCAAGATCTTCCCCGACCAGCTCTTCGTCGGCGAGGCGGAGAAGCTGGTGGTCCGGGCCGGTATCTCGCAGTTCGCGACCCTGGGTAGCGGCGACGTCAAGGTCTGGAAGTCCGACGCCGACGGGCAGCTCGAGGGCGCGAGCGCCCTCCAGACGCTCTACGACAACGGCTCGTTGTCCAACTGCGACGACATCCAGGCCGACGGCGTGTTCAGCGCCTGCCTCAACAACTACAAGTGCACCGACGGATCGAAGGACGAGTACTTCGTCGTCACGGCCGACATCGAGGTGGCCGGTGAGAAGACCGTGGCCCGGTCGGCGGTGGTGAAGGTCGAGTGCGGCAAGCGCATCAACATCGGCGACTGCGACAGCGCGCAGCTCCTGCTCAAGAAGGCCAAGCAGCTCTATATCGACACCGTGGCGGAGAAGGCGCTGGCCACCTGGCCCGAGCCGGGCTCCACGGACGCCAATACGATCCGCGACAGCGTCCTCACGTGGATCCGCCAGCAGGCTGAGGTCGAGTCGGCGGGTGCCGCCAGCGACGGTGGCGCGGGCATTTGGGTCGAGTTCACCGACGGCTTCCTCGGTGTGGTCAGCTTCGCGCCTGAGGGCTACCGAGGCGGGGCGAGCCTGGCGGCCGACGTGGTCGGTCGCGCCGCCGTTGCAGCAGAGGTCACGGGTCAAGACCAGCTCCGGTCCAAGAAGGCGCTGGTCCTGGCCCCCTTCAATAGCGAGTTCTCATCCAACGGCGGCGACGAGGCGGAGTCGATCTCCAGCGAGCTGTCGGACGCGGCTTGCCCGCGATACGACGTGGACGGCCCGCTCCTCACCGGCGCAGCCGACCTTCGCATGTTCCGGAACCAGTACCTATACGGCGTTATCGCTATCACGTCCCACGGAGACACCTTCTTCCAGGACCTCTCGGGTACGGCCAAGGCCCGTCTGGCTTGGGACCACAAGGGCGGCCAAGAGGTGCTCTGGACGGGTGAGAAGGCCTCGTGCAGCGTGCTGAACGGCGGCGGCGCCAGCTGCAGCAAGGACGACGATTGTCCCGGGGGCGGGGAGTGCGTCATCACCTCCGAGGGCTCCGGAAATTGCATCGACCGAACGCAGATGGACCTGCGCAAGGGCCGCGTCCTCCTCTCGGACGACAAGTGGGCCGTTGCGGCGCCGTTCGTGTCCCGCCACGCGCAGCTCAAGTACCCGGGGTCCATGGTGTATCTCGGCGGCTGCCGCACGCTGCACAACGGCACGTTCGCGGCCGAGTACATGGCGGCCGGCGCGCTCTCGGTGGTCGGCTACAGCGGCTACGTGCACTCGGCGCACGCCTATGCCGCGGGCACGAGCCTGTTCACGAGCCTCGTGGAGGGCAAGGCGGTCACGGGCGCGGCTTTCGCGGCGGTGGAGAAGCAGGACCCGGTGGCCCCACACGCCAAGATGCGACTGTTCGGCGCCACGCAACTGAACATCACCACGGCAGACATGCTGAACGCAGGCTTCGAGCTCGGCGACCTGACCGGCTGGGACCGCGAGGGTGACGGCCGTGTGATCCGGGTCCTGGGCGAGACCGACCCCGTCGCGGGCAAGTACATGGCCATCATCTCCACGGGCCTCGGCTTCACCGATCAGGTCGGCGAGGTGAACCAGAGCTTCTGCATCCCGGAAGACAAGAAGCTCATCACCTTCTACTGGAAGTTCTACTCCGAGGAGTTCAAGGAGTTTTGCGGCTCAACGTTCCAAGATTCCTTTGAGGCCACGCTCGAGGACGCCGATGGCACGCTCGGAGTGCTCGAGATGGTCAGCGCACAGGTGGACCACCTGTGCCACTACGAGGACGGCGATTGCGGGTCGTGCCCGAACCCGGAGAGCGGCAACTGTCAGTGCGGCAGCCTATACGTCGGCCTGTTCGGCGCCGACGTGTCCTTCGACAAGGGCGGCGTGTTCACCACCAGCTGGCAGACCTACTCCACGGACATCAGCTTCTTTGCCGGGAAGGGCCCAGTCACCGTGCGCTTCTTCGCTACCGACGTGGGCGACTCGATCTACGACACAGCGATCCTCGTCGACGACGTCAAGTTCGACTGAGCGCGCCGCGCACGGGGCCGGGCGAAGGCCCCTCCATCCGTAAACTCTGAACGGCCTGAATCGGCCCGCGAAGGTGGTTCCTCATGCCGGCGTACGGCCTCATCCCGTTCATTCTCATGCTCGGGGCCATCGCGGTGTTGCCGCTCGTTGCCGAACACTGGTGGGAGCACAACCGGAACAAGGGGATAGTCTCCGCGATCCTGGGTGTGCCGGTGGGCGTGTGGTTCCTCATGCACGACGCTGGCCACGTCGCCAGCGTGGGGCTCGAGTACGTCAGCTTCCTGGCGCTGCTGGGCTCGCTCTTCGTGATCTCCGGGGGGATCCTCCTGCGAGGGGACCTGCGAGCGACCCCGCTCACCAACACCAAGTTCCTGGCGCTGGGCGCGGTCCTTGCCAGCTTCATGGGCACCACCGGCGCGGCCATGCTGCTGATCCGGCCGGTGCTCAGGACCAACAGCGAGCGGACGTACCGCGTTCACACGGTGGTGATCTTCATCTTCATCGTGGCGAACTGCGGGGGCCTCCTTACCCCCCTCGGAGATCCACCGCTCTTCATGGGCTATCTCCGAGGAGTTCCCTTCAGCTGGACGTTCGGGCTCTGGCAAGAGTGGTTGCTCGTCAACGCGGCGCTGCTGGGGATCTTCTACCTCTGGGACACGCGGATTTGGGCGCGTGAGCCCGGTGAGGCGAAGCGCCTCGATGAGACGCGCGTCGAGCCGCTCTCGGTAGTCGGGCACATCAACTTCCCCCTCCTGGTCGGCGTCGTGCTCGTGGTCGCTTTTGGCGCGCACTTGCCCGTGCTGGTGGACACCGGTCACGCCACGTTCGGGCTGCGAGAGCTGGCGATGTTCGGACTCGCGGGGGCCTCTTTAGCGCTAACCCCGAAAGCGGCGCGGGAGGGCAACGCTTTCACCTTCGGCCCCATCATCGAGGTGGCCGTGTTGTTCTTCGGAATCTTCCTCACGATGATCCCCGCATTGGTCTACCTGCAGGAGAACGGCACGTCGTTTGGCCTCACCACGCCCGCCCAGTACTTCTGGACCACCGGCAGTTTGTCCGCCTTCCTCGACAACGCGCCCACCTACATCGTCTTCCTGGAGCTCGCGCGCGTCACGGTGCCGGACGCCGCGGGGGTGGTCGGCATCCCTGCCGAGGTCCTGGTGGCCATCTCGACCGGCGCAGTTTTCATGGGCGCCGTGACGTATATCGGGAACGGGCCCAACTTCATGGTGAAGGCCATCGCCGAGTCCTCGGGCGTCAAGATGCCCAGCTTCTTCGGGTACATGGCGTACAGCTGTGCCATCCTCATCCCGCTCTTCGTGCTTTGCACCGTGGTGTTCTTCCGATGAAACGCAGCCTCCTCGCGCTCAGCTTCGTGTTGTCAGCGTGTCAGTCCAGTGAGTCACCGGTCGCCTCCGCGGACACCGCCGCCACCCTGGCTGGGGACACGAGCGAGGCTCCACAAGAGGACGCGGCGCCTTCCGACGACGCGGCCGGCAGCGCGGAGGACGCATCGGAGGCACCGGACGTCGGTATCGACGACGCGGGGCCGGCCGAAGAGTGCCCCTTGCCGGGGCCGAGGCCACAGGCGATCTCGGAGCACGCGGCCGTCTACGACCAGGCCCGGCAGCGCCTCGTGTTGTTCGGCGGGAACCCCGAGTTTCCGGTACAGTGTCAGGGTAAGAACAGCTACACGGCCGAGGTCTGGGCGTACCGATTGGACTGCAACGCGTGGGTCCAGCTGACCGGGGGCCCGTCGGCCCGCGGGAGAAGCGGAGCGGCCCTGGTACCCGGCGCCGCGGGCGAACCGGCCGCGATGTACGTCTGGGGCGGCCGCTTCCGAGAGAAGGGCGTCGACGGCTTCACGCCCTACACGATGCTCAGCGATCTCTGGCGCCTGGACCTCGCCACGGACGAGTGGTCGGAGGTGGCGGTGAAGGGCAAGGTGCCACCGGGTCGCCACAGCAGCATCATGGCGTACGACCCGAAGGGACACCGGCTCCTCTTGTTCGGGGGTAGCACCAACCCCAGCGGGGCCACCTTCACGCCGGTGAACACCACCCACGCGTTCGACCTTGCCACCAGCGAATGGTCCTTGCTCGACACCGCGAGCAACCCTGACGCCCGGCTCTATCCGGCCGGTGCCGTAGACACGGACCGAAACCTCTTCGTCGTAATGCAGGGCGGGGACGAGAACGCCTTCCTCGGGCCCTTCCTCGGAGATGTGTTCGGGCTCGACCTCGAGACGCTGAGCTGGGGGCGCCTCCACGCGGGTGGGAACGAGGCACCGGACAACCGGATCTGGAGCACCACGGCATACGTCCCGGGGCTGCAGAAGTTCGTGTTGTTCGGCGGCCACGACGACGGTGCGCTGGGCAACCGGAACGACCTTTGGGTCTTCGACCCGGCTGGCCAGACGTGGCTGGCGATGCAGCTCAACGACGCCTACAACAAGCCGCCTCTGGGCGTCTGCGACTTCCCGGCGGACTTCGCCACGATCACCGAAGGCACACCGGAGCGCCGGGGCGCCCACGTAATGGTGTACGCGCCCGACCGGAACCGCGTGTACGTGCACGGCGGAAAGACGGACTGCGGACTCATCGACGATCTCTGGGAGCTCGACCTCGAGACCTGGACGTGGACCGACCTCGAGCCGGCTTCGATCGGCGAGTCGTGCCTCCGGTACTCGGACAGCTGCACCGGCCACTGCAACTGAGGTCGTCTGCGCGCGGCCGCAACACCGACGAATGGCTCAACCCGGCGCCACAGGGTGCCGTTAGCCCGGGCCTATGATCCCCCACATCTTCGCCTTCGAGGACGCTGCCGGTTTCGGGGGCGCTTATATCGACCTGCACCACATCGCGCTGTGCCTCCGCGCGCGCGGTGTGCGGGTCACGATCGCCAGGAACCACGACGGCCCCTACTTCGACGAGCTCCGCGAGGCGGGCGTTACGTTGCTGGAGCCGCACGCGCGGGGTGACCTGGCCGGCGCGCTCTGGCGCAAGGGCGTCCCGAGCCCCGTGCGGCGCGTGGTCTTCGCTGGCGAGTTGGCGTTCAACCTCGGAGTGCGTGGTTCGCGGTACGCGTTGTGGGCGCGCCGTGAGGGCGTCACTCACGTGTTCGCCAACAACGGCCTCACGCTCAGTCCGTCGTCGATGACGCTCGCCCTCGCGCTGCGTGTACCGCTGTACTCCTACATCCAGGGTTTCCCCCAGGGCAGCCGCTCGTTCCCGGTGCTCTACCGAGTCGCCGACCGCGCGTTCTGTGTGTCCGCCATGGTGCAGCGGGTGGCGATCGAGCAAGGCCTCCCCCCGGACTTGACCGAGGTGCTCTACCCCGGCATCCACCTGCCGCCGCCGCGCGAGGTGTCGCACGACGGTCGCGTCCGCGTGGGGATGGTGGGGATGCTGATGCCGTGGAAGGGGCAGCTGCAGTTCCTCGAGGCGTTCGCTGTGGTAGCGCGGGCCGTGCCCAACGCCGACGCCATCCTGTTCGGGCGGGCGCCGGGACCTGCCCAGGAGGCGTACCGGAGCGAGATTCTCGCGCGGATCGAGTCGCTGGGGCTTGGCGGGCGTGTTCGCCTGGTGGAGGACCGCACACGCCCCGGAGACATCTACCCAGAGGTAGACGTGGCGGTGCACGCCTCGACAGACCCGGAGCCATTCGGTCGTGTGGTGATCGAGGCGATGAGCTATGGCTGCCCCGTAGTCGCCGCTCCGGGGGGGCCCTCCGAGGTCGTGCGCCCGGGGGTTGACGGCTTTGTGGTGAACCCACGTGACACGGCGGCGCTGGCGGAGCACATCGCGCTGTTGTGCAGAGACGCGGTGCTGCGTCAGCGCCTGGGCGAGTCTGCGCGCGCACACGCCGCCGCCGAGTACCAGTACCCGACCGTCCTCGCCCCGCTGTTCCGCGCGATGAAGCTCGAGTGAGCTCCTGGCCTTAGAGCGGGACGTCTAAGAGCGCGAGCGGCGCGTCGATGACTCCAGCCAGGGCCTGGACGTCCAACTCCGAGTAGCAGCGCAGGTCTCCGTTGGCCTCCACGACGCAGGCGTAGCTCCCCAGCGCCACGCTGCGGGCCCCGTCCAGCACGTCGTCGGCGTCGGCCCCGAGGCCCCGGAACGTGCCGAAGCACCGAGCGCCTGTAGCCCCCATGCGGCACCCGCCCCACGGCGAGAGCACCAGCCTATCCGCGCTGAGGTCGCCGCCGCTCATGGGGTGCGTTCCCGCGGATCCCGAGTACGCCGAGCCGTAACACGAGACCCCGGACGCGTGGGCGGCGCAGGTGTCGTCACCCACCGCCGCCACGCGCACCACCTGCGTCACGCCGAGCTTCTGAGGGGTAGCCTTCGACCAGATCCGCTCCCACGCGTCGGGTCCGCCGCCCTGCAGCTTCGTGGGATCCGGCTGCACCTGCACGCCAAGCTGCCCGGATTTGCCGAGCCCCCAGCAGTACGCCTCGCGCCCCTCGATCACTGCGCAGGTGTGGTCATCGCCAGCGGCCACGTCCAGAGCCAACCCGGGGAGGGAGGCAACCACGACGCCCTCGCCAGCCCCCCCGAGCTGCGACGCGCTGTTGGCACCCCAGCACTTCACCTCGCCTGCCGAGGTCAACGCGCAGACGTGGGCGCCCCCGATGGAGATCCGGACGACGCCCCCGAGCCCATTGCCATCGAGCTGCCCGGCGCTGTCGTCGCCCCAGCACAGGACCCGACCGCCGGCTACGCGGCAGGCGACCTCGGCCCCGAGCGCCAGGTCGTCGATCACCCCCTCGGCTGGCAGCGTCACCTCGCGGGGGAGCACCGAGTCGCCGCCAGCGCCGAGGCGGCCCTTGGCGTCGCGCCCCCAGCACCACACGCTGCCGTCTTCACGGCCGGCGCAGGTCCCATCGCGATACGCCGCCGCGATCGTTGCGCCCTGAAGCAGCACCGGGGCGTCGACCACCACGCCTGTCACGGCCGTTCTCGGTCCGAGCTGCCCATGGCTCCCTTCCCCCCAGCAGACCACCTCCCCGCCCGCGTCCATCGACCGCCCGCAGCCGTGATAGAGGCCGAGCGACACCTCGCGGAGCGTCCACGGCATCACCTGGAGCTCGTTCTGAGCGCGGTTCGGCTCGCCCGTGCCCCACCGGGTCAAGGCGTGGTAGCTCCAGCAGCTCACGGCGCCGTCAACGGATGTCACGCAGGTGCGGTTGTTGCCGGCGTCGATGCGGGCGCTGCCGGGCACCTCTTGCTCGACGAGCGGATCCACGACCTGCTCGGGGCTGTTGTGGGTGCCGAGGAACCACACGGTGCCGCTCTTCCCGAGGATCCAGGTGCCATGGTGGTTGAGCGCCATGTCGACCGCGGGCCCGATGCCCTTTACGACCCCGGGAGGCGCGTCGCTCCCTGCGGTCCCGTTGCCCACCTCGCCGAACGGGTTGAACCCCCAACAACTGACGCGCGCGTCGGCATGGAGAGCGCAAGTGTGTCCGCCGCTGGCGGTGAGCTTCACCACGTCGAGGACGCCCGGCACCACGACCGGAGCGCCGCTGTGGTCCTGGACCGCGGGAACGCCAAGCTGCCCCCAAGAGGCCATGCCCCAACACGCCACGCCGCCGTCTTCGAGGCGCGCGCAGGAGTGGGAGCCGCCCACAGCGACCTGGACGGCCCCCGCGACGCCGGCTACCGCGACGGCCGAAGGGTGGAAGACCTCGTCCTTGGGCAAGCCGAGCTGCGCGTGGTGGTTGAAGCCCCAGCACCGCACCTCCCCGCCCACCGTGACCGCGCAGGCATGGTCGGAGTCGACGGCGAGGTCTACAGCGTCCTCGATGCCCTCGATTCGCTGCGGGTTGGCGCCGTAGTGCGCGGTCATGGAGAGCACCACGGAGCTGTGCATTCCCCAACACGAGACGGGGCCAGGCACGACGGGGCCGATCGCGCACGACAGCCAGGCGTCGGCGGCCACGGTCCGTTGGAACGACGGCTCAACCGGCTCCGCTCCGCCCTGGCCGGGCTCACGAGCGTCAACGCCGTCTGGTGCCGAGTCGTCGTAGCGGGCGGCCGGCTGGTCGCTCGGAGCCGTCACGGGCTCGGTCGCGGGCGCCGCTGGGTCTTGGGGCGAGGCGCCCGGCGCGCCCTCGGCGCAGGCTAGGAGGCAAAGGAGAGAGGCTGAGTAGCTGCGCATCGGAGTTCTCCGTGGTCTCTGGGAGCGTGGTGAGGTGAAGCAAACCTTCGACTTCGCCAAGCTACGCGGCCGGTCGTAGGACGCCGCTTAAGCCGCCTTAACCGTGGAGCCCCCCCTTGCCCGCCAGCGGTCGTGGCGCCGAGCGCCGTTGCCCCGAGTGGACTTCGCGTTAGCATGCGCTCCGTCGTCAGCGCTTCGCGGAGCGCGAGACGCGAGGGGGCTGGTGTTGAAGCGGGCGCTGCAGCGGGTGGTCTTGGTCCTCTCGGGGATTGCCGCGGCGCTGGTGCTTGCGGAGCTCGCGGTCCGCGCTTTCGATTGGGCGCCAGAGGTCCATCGGCTGGCGCCGGGCGCGCCCGGTGAGAGCGCCTACACGCTCAGCGCGAACCCCGTATTGGGCTACGAGCTGCGGCGCTCTTACCCCGGGAACGGCGATCCCTTCACTGGCTTCGCGACCAACTCGCACGGCTTCCGCGACCGTGAGCGCACGCTGGAGAGGAGCCCCGCGCGCCGCCTCGTGGTGCTGGGTGACTCCGTTGTGGCCGGTCACGGCATCAGAGCACTCGAGCACACGCTGCCCGCGCGGCTCGAGAGGGCGCTCCTGGACTGGTCCGCAGCGCAGCGTGTGGGCGGGACCCGGGTCAGCCCTCCCGCCGAGGGGCCTCAACCTGCGCGCCACGCCGTCGAAGGCGCTCCAGGCGGCGGCGTGGTCCCCGCCGCGGACGGGGTGGAGGTCCTCAATCTGGGCGTGGGCGGATACTGCACCTACGGCGAAGTAGAACTTCTGGAGTCGCGGGGGATCGCCTATCGCCCGGATGCCGTGCTCGTCGTCTTCGTGGAGAACGACCACGACGATCTCAACAGCCAGCTGCGCGACCTACAGGCGAATCCACGGCCCGCCTGGTTCGAGCAGCTCTTCCACGCGTCGGCCTTGTTTCGCGCGTGCGCGGCTCGCGTGGATGCCTACGGGGTGGCGCGCGACCCGGTGCGCGACCACATGGACGCGCTGGGATCCGACAACGTCGGGCGAGCACTCCGCCGCCTGGACGCGCTCACCCGCTCCAGGGGCATCCCCGTCTACCTGGCCATCTGGCCTGCGTTCCTGCACCGCGCCGTGACACGCGAACGCGGCGGTCAGGTCGTGGCCGACCACACCCCCCTTGAGGTCGAGCGGCTCGCGCGCTCGCTGGGGATCCCCACGCTGCGACTGGACGCAGCGTTCAACATCGCGCTGGAGGACGGGATGGAGGAGGCGGCGCGGCGCTTCACCGTGGGCGATGGGATGCACCCGTCACCGGAGGGTACGCGGGTGGCTGCTGAGGCGCTGGCGGCGTGGCTGGGCCCGCAAGTCTTTCGGGTCCCGCGGTCGCCGTAGCCCTCGCGGAGAGGGCTGAGCCCCCGCTCACTTGCAGGTGGGGCGATGCTCCGCCAGGGCGTCGGCCAGGGGCCGGCTGGTCACCACCGCGGGCGCCTTACGAACCAGCTTGCACAGCGCAGCGCGGTCCTTCGCGGCGTGTGCGGCCCCGATGGCCACGAGCCGCGCGCGCTGCGTCGGGCGGTTCTTGAGGTTGCGGGTGGCTAGATCCAGCGCACGCCGGGGGTCACCCCCCGGACCGGAGAAGAACTCGGCCGCGTGGTCCCAGAAGGCGGGACCGTGGCGCTCGAGGAGGACCTCGTAGCGCCGCTTGGCCTCGGCGACGAGCTCGGCTGCGCGCTTCGGCTCTGACTCCGCCAGGAGCTCCGACAGGAGCCCGTAAGGCTCGGGGTCTTGGGTCTTGGTGAGGACGTCTTGGAGACGCCCGATCGCCGCGGTGCGCTCGCCGAACTCCGCCTCCAGCTCCGCGAGGTGCACCGTGGCCACCACATACCCGGGCAAGCGACGGAGCGCTTCGCGGTAGAGCGGCACCGCGCGCCGGGCGTCGCCGGCGACCTCCGCCCACATGACGCCGCGCTGAAACGCGACCCAGGCGTACGGGAAGGGTGAGACATCGCGATGCACCCTGAGCGCCTCGACGTACAGATCGTCGGCGCCCTCGAAGTCGCCCGTGGCACCGACGGCCGCGGCGAGGCTCACCAACGAGGCGTAGGTCCTTGTCTTTTCAGCCGCCTTCCGGCGCCGCTCCACCACCGCCGGTAGGTTGCGCTCGTTGGCCAGATCCAGGTTGGAGAGAAGCTCCTCTGCCCTCGGGCTCCCCTTGCCGTGTTGGCGGACCAGCTTCCCTGCGTCACCGAAACGATGGAGAGACGACAACAACGAGGCACGCGCCAGCTCCAGGTCGTGCACGGCCGGCTTTGGGTCTAGGACGCCCATGGCCTCGTCGAAGTCGGCGTACGAGCCCGCGAAGACCGTGCGTGCCACGAGGGACTCCGCCAGCTGAATGCGGAACTCAGCTTGGGCAGGGGCGTGACGCATGGCGTCTCGGAGACCGTCTATTTGGGCGTCCAGGCCTTTCCACGCCGTCTCCGGGGCCGTGGTGCGAGGTCCAAGGCGGACGGGCTTGGGCTCAGCGTACGGGCCGGCCGTCGGCGGCTCGGCGAGGGCCAATAGACATGCGATTCCAGCGGCGAGGCTCTGGAGCATGGGGCAGTCCTTGTGGGGCGGGGAGAGGATGAGGGGCCCCGTGGCACGAGGGGTGCCACGGGGCTCAACGGCTCACGACGGGGGGCCGGCGCCCGCCTGGAACGGCGGGGCTAGACCCCACACCGGTTACGGTGCGGGTCTTGACCCCTTTGGCCTGCGGGGCAAGAGGCCCCGCCTTCCGCCGCTAGTCGTCCGTGGGCGCGAGGTACGGGAACGTCGACAGCGGTTGCTTATCCACGCTCATCGCGTGAATAGTGTCGTCGACCCCGAGGAGGAGCCCCGCGGCGAGCGCAGAGTAGCTCGTCTCGATGACGTCGTACTGGAGTCTGCGGCCACCGCAGTCCCCGGGCGCAATGACGCCCAGAACCCCGAGCTCCGCGCCGAGGTACTGCTCGCAGATCCCGCTGGAGGTGTCGACGTACAGGCGGTCATCGGCGAAGACGCCCGCGAGGAACGTGTAACCCGGGTTCTGTGGGTCGTACCCGAACTGATTGCCACACACGCCGTCGATCGCGTCGAGGATCGCGAGGTTCTTTGCGATCTCCGACAGGAAGGCCATTGCCCAGGTCACAACGGACGAGTTGGCGTTGTAAGCGTCCTTGGTCGCGCCCTTGACCGAATCGTTCGACTCGAAGGTCGCGATGGTGGCGGTCGCGATAGCGGGCCGCCCCATCCGGTCGATCTGCGCGCCGAGCACGGGCGGGTTCGCCTCGCCGAAGTACGCGTCCGGGCGCGGCAGGTACGGGAAGTCGGGCAGCGGCGGCACGTCGCCGTAGGTGATCCCGTCGTCAGGGCCCGTGAGCGCACCCGCGGCGAGTGCCGAGTAGCTGGTCTCGATCACGTCATAGTTGATCTTCCGCCCACCACAGTCGAACCCGGGCATGGCCAATCCCAGGACGGCGAGCTCGGCTCCGAGGTACTGGTTGCAAGCACCGACGCTGGTGTCGACGTAGATGCGGTCGTCGGCCAGGACCTGGGCGAAGAACGAGTACCGGACCGGCTCTAGATCAGCGCCGAACTGATTGCCACAGACCGTGTCCAGCGAGTCGAAGATCGCCAGGTTCTTTTGGATCTCCTCTACGTAGCCCCCCCAGGAGCTCACGTCAGCGTTGGCGTTGTAGGCGTCCTTCGCGGCGCCCTTGGCGACCCCGTCGCCGTTGAAAGTGCCGATCACGGCGGTGGCGATGGCCGGCCGCCCCATACGGTCGATCTGGGCCCCGAACGCCGGGGGCGAATCCGCTCCAAACGGGACGTCGGTGGGGGTGCCATCCGAGCCGTCAGTGGCGTCGGTACCATCGGTCGCGTCCGTGGCGTCTGTGCCATCGGTCGCGTCGGTCGCGTCCGTGGCGTCCGTGCCATCGGTCGCGTCGGTCACGTCCGAGCCGTCCGTCACGTCCGAGCCGTCCGTCACGTCCGAGCCGTCCGTCACGTCTGCAGCGTCCGTCACGTCCGAGCCGTCCGTCACGTCCGAGCCGTCCGTCACGTCCGAGCCGTCCGTCACGTCCGAGCCGTCCGTCACGTCCGAGCCGTCCGTCACGTCCGAGCCGTCCGTCACGTCC
>SXOO01000246.1 GCA_005776725.1 Pseudomonadota bacterium
CCCATCGGCTCCGGAGCTGCAGAGAGTGCCGCGAACTGGTTCTTCCAGCAGCGCATGAAACGTCCCGGGATGCGGTGGAAGCACCGCGGGGCCGACGCAATGCTCGCCCTCCGGTGTGCGTACGCGAGCACAGGGGGCTTCGAGCGTCTCTTCGAGGCGTTGCGGCGATCGGCTTGACAACGCGATGTAAAATCAATTCACGGATGCGCCCCACGCATCGGGCGCATCCGCGCCTTGATCTTCGCTTAAGTTTCGCAGACTTACGGAACGCACGTGCAGAACATCGCGCGCAAGCTGTTGTTTTGTTGAGAGCTTCACTGCCCTCGCTCCTCGATGCCGATGTTCAGGCGGGACGGTCAAGACGATGTCCGACGATGACGACCACGAGCTGCGAGCTCGGCTGCACGCGCACCTTGACCGGATGATTGCGGAGGCGAAGCGGGCGGGGGAAACCAAGGACGGGATGCGCCAGCTGGATGAGCGGATTCGGGTCGAGGTTCTGGCGCTTGCGAAGTGAGACGGTGGCTCCAGCGCAACCAATTGATTCAACGCCAGTCAGGGTGCGGCACGCCGCCGGCGAGCGGACCGCTCGGTGCCGAGCTGCCCGCCAGCGTTGACAGCCGCCTCCACAACGCCACAGAGGGAGCTCATGGACTTCGACTGGACGCCCTTCATCACTTCGATTCGGTTCGATGAGGAACCCTTCCGGAAGTGGGTGCTCTTGGACGGCGGGGCTATGCGACGGGTGTTCCATGTGAGTGCGTGTGGGGGCGGTCCCTCCGGCTTCGAGGTCGTGGGGGCACGCGATCGCTACCGCACGAAGCTCACTCTGAGCCATCAAGCCCGACGTGAGACTACCGCAGCGGGAATGGCCTTCGACGGGGGCTACGCCCGCTGGACGATGACTGGCCTTCGCTGTGGGGTCCCCGCCGCGCTCGTCTTCCGAGTGAATCGGTGCGATCCGCTTCCCGGCCTGATCGTCGAGATGGATGGTGAACGAATCGGCGAGATAGAGCCTTTGGGGCGCGCTCCGACGAAGTTTCGACCCGGGGGCTGAGAGAATGGCGTCGTTGTCCTCGAACCACCCGCATCTGAAGGACCGCTAGAGGTGCGGGTCTCAGCGCGGGTCACGAATGGAGGTGACTTGTCGGTGTTCTCGGTGGCCCTGTTCCAGCCCCTCGCCGAATGACGTACTCGAGCACCTCCAAATCGGCTCACCCAGAGCCACGGGATGCGGCCACCGCGTTGCGTAGGTACGCGTAAGTGGGCCGCGTCGAGGTCGCAGGCGCGACGCTCGGCGTGTGGTTTCAGCGAGTCACGCCATAGCGTGGCTCTTTGCCGCAGGTATAGTCGACGCACCATGAAGCACTTCGCCCTCCTCCTTTCGTTGTCCTTGGCCACGACCGCGCTCGCTGCCCCCCCGCCGCCGCCCGCCGAGGTGGTCACGGCCCTGGAGGCGTTGTCGGCATGCAACCGTGCTCCCACCCCGGACGGTACGATGTTTCAGTGCGAAGCGCTCCTCGCCACCGTCCAGGACTCAGAGCTCGCGATCAGTCCCTTCTTCGAGTCGGTCCTTGGCGGCCTCCGCGCCAGCATCAAGGGCGACGTCTCGGTCGAGCACGCGCCCTTCGATCTGAGTGGGCGCAAGCTCGACGGCGCACGTTTCGTGGTCAAAAACGGTGGAAAACAGACCTTCGCCGGCCAATTCGTGATGCTCACGGGCCCCGCCGGGAAGAGCCGCGTCGCGCTCTGCGCTGCGCCGGGACCCGGGGTGCTCCCGCCCGTTTGTCCGACCGTTCTGCGCGGTCTCATCGCGGTCGACCTCGCGACGATCGCGGTGGCACCAACGCCACCGTTCTTCCGTGGCAAAGCGGTCCCGATCCCTCCCGGATGCAAGGTCCTCGAGTCCCACGGGAGCGACTTCCGAATTACGTGCGGAGAGACCGACCTGTTGATGGTGATGTCGCTCGATGGTGACGACGACGCTAATCAAGTCGGGGCAACCCTGGAAAGCCAGTTGCTGAAGAACCTCCCCGGTGCCCTGTCCACCGGCAAGGTCCCGTGCAAGGTTGGAGAGACGGAGCATCAGTGCCGGCGCATCGCCACGCCGGACGGCAAAGTTGAGGTGGTCATCGGCGGCGGGACTCTCGGAGCCGCCAAAGCAACTGAGCGACGGCTCGTCATCTGCAGCCGCACGCCGTCACGCAAGAACACCCTCTGCGACCCCGTGGTCCGTTTCTGAGCGGATAGGTGCCGCGAATCACTCCAGCGACGTAGCTGGCGCCGGGAGGCGAGTCCAGCCGCCGGTGGCTTTGCGGTCGGGAGGCGCCCGAGGATACCGTGGCTGCGCAGACCGCGCCCAAGAGCCGGGCACTGCAGTGGGCACAGCGCTTGACCTCCGGTCGGGATCGCGGGAGCGTCTTCGCAATCGGAGGTTCTATGCGCAACTTCAGCGCCGCGGTGATCGTGGCCGTGCTCAGCCAGGCAGCGGCGGCCGCTCCCCTCGGCGACGCGTTCAATCTTCAGGGCCACCTGCGGAACCTCGCGGGCGACCCTGTGAACGGCGACTGGACGCTGGCCATCAACTTCTACGACGCGGGGACCGGTGGCTCGAAGCTCTGGACGTACGACGCGGACGTAGTGGTCGATGGTGGCGTGTTCGCTGTGCGGATCAGCGGGTGGCCCGCCACGCTGCTCACCGGCCCGCGCTGGGTGGGGGTCAAGATCCAGGGCGAGCCAGAGCTGCCGCGGGTGGCCGTGGATCCGGTCCCGTATGCGTTCGCGGCCGAGCGCGCCCAGACCGCCGAGCACGCCGCGCACGCCGAGACAGCGAGCTCCGCACTGGAGGCGAGCCACGCGGCCGCCGCGGACACCGCGGCCTCTGCCGACGTCGCCGAGGTTGCCTCCGGGCTGGCCTGCACTGCGTGCCTCACTTCGGCGCACTTCGCCGTGGGGACATTCTCGCAGGTGGCGTTCACGGGCCAGTACGCCGATCTCTCGAACCGCCCAACACTCCATGCGGTGGCCACCTCGGGGCTCTACTCGGATCTCATCGGCGGGCCGGACCTCACCGGCCTCGCCCACCTTGCAGGCGGAAACACCTTCTCCGGCCTACAGACGCTGAGCGGCGGCCTGAAGCTCGGGGCCAACGCCGACTTCGCGGGAAACCAGGCCCTCCTGTTCCGGTTCCAGAACGCCGAGGCCGATCCCAGGCCGTGCGACGCCGCGAGCGCCGGCATGGCCTGGTTCCAGCCCTCGCTGCGGCGTCTCTGGCTCTGCGACGGCGTCGCGTGGGCCTCCGTATACGACGTGGCGAAGTTCGGCACGGTGTTGAAGCCCGGGCTGTCGTGCAGACACATCCTGCAGCAGGGTGCTTCGTCGGGCGACGGCACCTACTACGTCGACCCTGACGGGGCGGGCACCCAATACGGCGCGAAGCAGGTCCAGTGCGATATGACCGGGGGCGGGTGGACGCTGGTGTTCTCGAACCTCCTCACGGCGAACCTGAACGGGATCACGTTCACGCGCGCCGGATCGCAGTGCGGGAACGCCATCCACACGAACACGGTCAATGGGTGGTGGTTCGGTCACGGCAACGCCGGCAACACGCTCTCCGTCGCCGACATGGGCAACGTGGAGTGGACGTGGACGCTCTCGGACCCGGCAGCGATCCTCGACGCCACGGAGATTCGGCACAGCGGCATCGTCCAGAACCACTCGGACTACGACTACCCGGGCACCACAGAGCTCATCGCCGCGTCGCCGTTCAAAGCGGACGGGGAGCTCGGTGCGCAGCTCTACGACGGCTCGACGTGGTCGTGGTTCGCACATTACAAGGCGGACTCTGGCACCTCGAAGCCGTTCGAGCTGAAGCGTACTCAGACCGTGCGGCCGCCCTATATGCGCTGGGGCTTTCAGCACGGCGGCCCGAGCGACTGTGACACTGCGAACAGCGACGGCGGGTACCTCCGGAACTTCGAGGTCTGGGTCAGGTAGGTCCTGCCCCTGGACTTTGGCCCATGGCGTGGCGCCGTCGGGCTCGGGTCACTCCGCAGCGCCCACGGCGCCGCGCCATCGCGCGTAGGCCGCTCGTAGCTCCGGCGCCACGTCGTCGATGACTACCGCACCATAACGTACGGCCGAAGACTCCAGCGCGGCGTGTGCGGCGAAGCCGGGTGTGCCGAGCACCGTGGATCGGGCGCCCGTTCGAACGGCCGAGTCCGTGACCGCGTGACACTCCTCGTGGAAGACCTGGAGCAGCGTGTGCTCCGGATCGCCCAGGAGGTTCGCCGCGACCCGGCGACCTCCTTCGACCGTGAGACCGCGAGCGTGCCGGCCCAGCGCGCCCACGTGCACCAGGACCAGGGGCGGCGGCGGTCCCCCGTAGATCCCTTCGCGAAGCTTGGCGAGGAGCGCGGCCTCCGCGTACCGAGGTGCGGGGAGGGCCGCGTCCCTCCACGGCGTGTCGTCGAGCGCCTCGAGCACCGGCTCCCGCAGCGCGGGCGGGAGGACCGCGAGCGCCGCGCGCCACGCGGAGACCTCGGCGTGGCGTAGGCCGATGAACTGCAGCGCCGCGCTGCTGGGCGTGGACCGATACGCGGCCAGCAGCCGCTCGCTCCACGGCCGCAGCTCCCCGCAGAAGAGCGACGCGGCGTCCCGGCCGAGCGGCACGTGCGACAGCATCCCGTACATGCGATCCGCCGTCTCCCACCGCTGCCCGAGCAGCCCGCCCGGCTCCACGCTCAACGCAGCCAGGCGCCCGGCCCCGACAACACGGGGGCCTGCAAGCGCGCGAGGCGGCGCTCGACCAGCCCGCCCGGCGTCCGCTGAACACACACGAGGTCCTGCGGCCGGAACCGCGGGCCCAGCCAGGTGGCGGCGCGCCCGCCCTCGGCCAGGGCCTGCTCCATGGCCTTCGGGAACCGAGGCAGCGCCCCGCCGATGTACACCACGTCGAGATCGACGGCCGGTGGGGCGCCGGGGTAACCACGGACCACGGTCACCTGGGGGACGCCCGCGAGGCTCGGCGCGAGGCTCGCAGGAGCGGAGTTGACCGCGAAGACGCGCCCAGCGCTGCCGACCAGCGCCGCCAGGAGCGCGGACACATAGCCTGTCCGCGCGGTGGTGTCGGCGACCGTGTCGCCCGTGAGCGGGCCCAGGGCCTCGAGCGCGGTGACGAGCCACGAGAACGGCAGGTACGGCGGGACCTCGCCCTCAGCGAGCTGCGGGACGCGATCGGCAAACATCGCCGCGGCGCCCTCCTCCCCGAGGAACGGCTCGGGCGCGGTGAGCAGGAGCGCCTCGACCAGGCCCTCGGTGCGCAGGGTCCCGCTCTCGAGCACCCGGCGGACAGCCTCTTCACGCCGACGGACATGCGGGTCTTTGACCTGAAGGCCGATGGGGACCGCGATGACCGTGCGCTCTTCGGCGCGGTCGGGCTGCGCTCGCTTCGCGCGACGGAGCAGATCGTCCCGTGCGTCGGGTTCCAGCTGCCGCACCTGCTCCGCGAGGCTCCGCTCGAACACCCGGTCCACGCTGCGCCCCTGGCCGCGGAAGCGCCCGGCGATCTCGCGGACGATGGGCGCGTACTCGTCGTGCATGAAGCGGACGCGGGCCTCGTAGTCGAGGCTGTGGCTCGGGTCGAGGTGCTGCGCGCGGAAGGCCCCGTCGTACCAGCTCTTCCACCACTCGGGGTGGAAGAAGCGGGTGCCATGCGTAGCGCTCCAGGCGGTCATCTGCTCGTGCACGATCGCGCCGGGGTACAGGCGGAACGGGTCGATCGACAGCCATCCGCAGGTCTCGCCGGCCGAGAGGAACAGCCGCTTCAAGAAGTCGCGGGTCTCGCGCAGTGTCTCTGGGGTCTCGCCCGGGTGGCCCACGATCACATTCGTGGCCCACGTGAGCCCGTGTGTCCGGGAGAGGCGAGCGAGGCGCTCGATCGCCTCGAGGTAGCGCTCCGGCGTGTTCCCCTTCTGCATGATCTGCAGCATCGTGGGGCTGCCGCTCTCGAGGCCGATGCCGATCGAGAAGCGCGCCCTGCCCAGCAGCGACACGTCCTCCTCGTCGAGGTCGTCCGAGCGCGTGAGCGTCCAGAACTGCCGGGGCACCACCTGGTGTTGCAGGATCCCCTCCAGCACCTGCCGGCGCCACCGCCGCTTGAAGCCGAAGAGCGGGTCCGCGATGTTCACCACGAACTGCGAGAGGTCGGTGAAAGTGGCCAGGCGCCGGAGCTCGTCGATGGCCCGCTCGGGCGAGTAGGCGCGCCACGCGTACTCGGTCTTCGCGCGCTCCATGCAGAATGTGCACCGATACGGACACCCGCGAGACAGCACAATCTGGAGCTTGCGCCCGATGGAGGTGGCCCGCGGCCAGTAACGCCGGAGGAGGTCCCAGCGGTAAGGCGGCAGCTCATCGAGGTTGGTGATGTTCTCCGGGCCCCAGCGTTGCGCGCTGAGCGGCTGTCCGGCCAGGCGCTCCTTCACGATCCGCAACATGGGGAGCTCGCCCTCGCCCACGACGACCGCGTCGAACGGAGAGCCGTCGAACACCAGGTCCCCGGGGAGCGCGCTGGCGTGGTAGCCGCCGGCCACCAGCGTGACCTCCGGCCACTTGCGACGGAGGAAGCGGGCAAGCGCCATGACCCGCATGAGGTCGTACGACGCGTAACACGAGACCCCCACGATCAAGAACGGGCCCAGCGCGTCCAACGTGCGTGAGAGCTGGGCCAGGTCGCCGCCCTCGTAGCCCAGATCGAGGAGCTCGGCCCGCACCCCGGCGTGTTGTTCGAGGTAGCCGCCCAGGCTCACGAGGTGCGGTAAGCCGAAGTCGGCGTCCGTCCACTTGATGATCCCCGGGGAGATCAGGAGGACGCCGGGTTTCGCCAGCGGCACGTCAGGCGCGCCCGAGCGAGAGCGCCGTGAGAGGGACCCGTGTGCCGCTGCTGGGCGCGGGCAGCCCCAAGCCCTTTCGGACGAACGGCTCCAGCGCCGACAGCGCCCCGTAGGTGGCGAAGCCCGACTCCTTGCAGCCGCCCTGACACGAGCGCTCGTACGCACAACCGCGACAGATCTCGGGCACGGAGGCCCTGAACTCCGCCACGTAGGGGGCCGGGTAGAAGTCGGCCCACGGCTGACTCACCACGTTGCCGAGGATCCCGGTGGACAGGTTGCAGCTGCGGACGTTGCCGGCAGGGTCCACCGTCAGGTTGGGCGAGACCGTGCCCACGCTGCAGAACCCGAACTTCACGTGCGGATACCGCTCCAGGCGGATGAGGCACGGCGGCACCGGCATCGCGGTGCTCACGCGAATGCCGTATCGGGGGCCCAGGCGCTGCGCGGAGGCCAGGTTGGCCTCAACGGCCTCCACGGTGGGCAGCAGCTGCTCCAGGTTGTGGATCGCGCCGCCGGTGGGCGACATCCGGTTGTACGAGAGGCCCCGAACCCCCAGGGCGAAGCAGAGCTCCAGCACCCCCTCGAAGTCGCGCCAGTTCTCCTCCATGGCCACGAAGCACACCTGCGTGGGGACGCGCGCGGCCTCGAGATCCACGATGGCGCGGACCGTGTCGTCGAAGCAGACGGCGCCCTTCAGGTGGTCGTGCCGCGCGCGGTCGGCCGAGAGCAGGGTGAGCTGCACGGACCGCACCTTGACCCGCGCCAGGAGGGCCACGATCTCGGGTGTGAGGTGGCTCCCGTTCGTGATCAGCTGCACCGAGGGGACGAGGCGCGCCGCGGTCTCGAGGATGAGCGCTGCGTCCTTGTGGAGGAGCGGCTCGCCGCCGGTGATGGTGATGTGTTCGGCGCCGCTCTCGGTGACGGCCTTCGTCATCATGGCGACGTAGTCGTCGCCTCGCAGCTGGGACGGC
The DNA here is from genome assembly GCA_005776725.1 of Pseudomonadota bacterium. Lineage (GTDB taxonomy): Bacteria > Myxococcota_A > UBA9042 > SXOO01. The sequence goes on from SXOO01000246.1 coordinate 7,862, forward strand.
CGGTAACCGGCCTGGGCGTCGCCCTCCTTGGCTCCCCAGACGTTGTAGCAGTGGCCACAGCCGTGGTCGCACCCCGCCACGAGCTCGAAGTCGAGCCGGGGGACCTTGCTGCGGGAGTCGGTCTCCAGAATGCCCATGCGGTGCCCTGCCTCTCCACTGCGATCGGTCGGCTCTCGGCCGGGTCTCAGGAGGCCTGCTGCTCCCGGTCAGCGCGTTCACGCCCCGTTGGGGGGCGTCCCCCTGAGCCCTCAGCTGCCGCGCCGGGGTTGAAGCCGCGCTGCCACATCCGCCGGCAGCACGCCGGCGCGGATCAGGCGATCCCGCACCGCGTCGCGGAGATTTGCGGCCGTCTCGAACGGCGGATCGGCGTCGTCCGCGGGGCTGGGCGGCGCGGCGCCCACGTCCGGAGCGGGCATGCTGAGGCAGGGACCCACCGCGTCCTCCACGGGCGCCTCGAGGCAAGGGCCGGTGCCCACGTCCTCCTCGACGTCCGGCGGCAACGCGCTGAGGCAGACGCTGAGGCCCGTATCTGCCGAGGTGACTACGTCTTCGAGCGGCGCGCCGAGGCAGGGACCCACATACGTATCGCCCACGTCGGGCACGAACGAGAGGCAGGGACCCACATTCGTTTCACCGTCGTAGGTGTCGTCGATGGCGTAGCTGAGGCACGGGCTCACGTCTGCGTCCTCGCACGCCTGGGCGGCGATCCCGACACCAACGAAGACGCCGATGGCTGCGTCGAGTCTCGGTCCCGTGCTCATCGATCCCTCCTACGCGCGGTGAGCGCCTGTAGATCCTCCAGATGGTACGCCGACTACGCTCGGAACGCACGCGGGCTCCCGGGTCAACACCGGGTCAACCGGGTCAACACCGGGTCAACGGGTAACGGCGAACCGGTCGGCGTAAGTGGGGCGACCCCATGGGACGCCAAAGACCGCAGCCCTATTGTGGGTGCTACCACCCCGCACCAAGCCCGATTGCAATGCGCCATATGCGCCTCGAGGTCGGGCTCTAGGATCGCGGCCACGCCCCGCGCGCGTATCCAGGCGGTCAGCCGGCCAACTCCAAGGACGCGCGCACGGCGCGCACGGGCAGCCGCTTGCGCTAGCGCGCCGCCAACCGCTACCCTGCCGCCCGGAGGTAGTTCATGACGTTCAAGCGGGTGGTGCGCGCGGTACCTATCTTCAGTGCGCTCACTTTGGCCCTTCTTGCCTGCGGCGACATCAACGTGCCCCGGGCGGATGACACCGGCGGTGGCCCGCTCCCGGGCGCCGACACCCAGCCGCCTGACAAGCCCTGCGAGTATGGCCGGGACGAACAGTGCGATGATGGTGACATGTGCACCGTGGATGAATGCCTGATCACCGAGGTGTGCCGCCACAAGCCCCTCGAGAATGGGTGCAAGATCGACGGAGCCTGTTACGCGGACGGGGCGATCGCCACTGGAAACGCGTGTCTCTACTGCGACGTCGCCGCATCGAAGAACACCTGGACCACGACCACCTGCGACGACGGCAAGGTCTGTACTCGGGACGAGTGCACAGCGTCGAGCGGCTGCGTGTACCTCTCCGATGATGCGTTGCCGTGCGATGACGGCATCGGCTGCACCACCGACGACCACTGCGCGGCGGGTGTTTGCACCGCCGCCCCCTGCCCGTGCGTGGCAGACGCCGACTGCGCCGGCGAGCTGGTGGTGGGCGACTGCGAGCGTGCGGCCTGCGAGTCCGAGCGCTGCGTGGTGCTGGCGGATGCCACGAAGGACGGGGCCAGCTGCGACGACCAGGATCCCTGTACCACCGGCGACAGCTGCGCCGCGGGCGCTTGCGCGGGAGCTACGCTCGCTTGTGTCGATGCCGCGAAGCCGTGTTTCGATGTGACCTGCAGCCAAGGGGCGTGCTCGCTGGTCCCGAAGCCTGTGGGTGCCGCGTGCAACGCAGACTCGCCGTGCGTGAAGTCGGCGACGTGCAGCACTGGCGGGAACTGCTTGGGGAGCTGGGACGAGGCTGAGTGCGGGTGCACGGCTGACTCCGAGTGCGACGGCGTCTTCCCCTGTTCGAGCGGCAAGTGCAGCTCGGGGAGCTGTACCTTCGCGGCCCAACCAGGCGTCTGCAGGATCGGCGACAGCTGCGTCGAGGCCGGTATCTCTCACCCCAGCGACGCCTGCCGCCTCTGCGCCCCCTCCCTCGCCGTTGACGGATGGTCTTTGCCCGACTGCGACGATCAAGACCCTTGTACCGAGGACAGCTGCGACGTGGTTGCGGGCTGCGTGCATACTTCGGGTGGTTTGTGTTGCGAGAACGACGCGGAGTGCGCGTCTTTGAAGGTGGCCCCGTGCCAGAAGCCGAGCTGTGTGCTCGGCCAGTGTAAGCCCGTGGCAGACGGGGCTCAGGACGGGCAACCCTGCGACGACGGCCTGTACTGCAACAGCGGCGAGCTTTGCAGCGCTGGCGCCTGCAGCGGCGGCGCTCCCACCGAGTGCAGTGGCGATGGCGGCTGCCTGGTCGCGGGCTGCGACGAGGACAAGGACGAGTGCACTCTCACACCCTCCAAGGACGGCGACGTCTGCTCCGACGGCGACTCTTGTACCGAAGCAGATGCCTGCACGGATGGCGCGTGCCAAGGGAAGCCCAAGGACTGCGCCTCCCTGAGCGATGGATGCCGCGAAGCGGCTTGCGTGGACGGCGAGTGCGCGGTCGAGATCCTCGTGGGAGCGCCGTGCGACGACGAGAACAGCTGTACCTCCGGCGACAAGTGCGATCCAACGGGTCTCTGCGCCGGCGCGTGGGATCTGGCCGTCTGTGGTTGCCAGGACGACAGCGCGTGCGTCGGTCTCTCGGACGCTTGCAATGCGGGCCAATGCAACACCGTGACGGGCGAGTGTTACGCCGAGCCCACGACGGGGCTCGCTTGTAGCGACGGCGCGGCGTGTACCTTCGATGACGCCTGCACGGGCCTCGGCGTATGCGTCGGCACGCCCTACACCTGCGTCGGGTCGGCCTGCCAGACGGCGCTGTGCGACGGTACCGGCCTATGCAAGACGGAGTTGGTCCCTGGTACGTGCCGGATCGAAGTCGACGGGACGCCCCGCTGTTTCGTCGCGCAGGATGCTTCGCCCACCTCGATTTGCCTCGTCTGCGACCCTGCGGTGTCTCCGACCACTTGGACGGCCGCGGCTGACGGGCTCACCTGCGGCCAGGCGGGCGGCGAGTGCGAGAACCCCGGGTTCTGTCAGTTCGGCGCCTGCTCGAGTGGAGTCCAGCCCCCCGGGGCGCCGTGTGGCGACCAGTCGTCCAGCGCCTGCGACGGGCCGAACCGGTGTGATGCGAACGGAACCTGCCTCCCGGCTCACCTGGCGGCGGGGGCCCCGTGCGACGACGGCGACGGGACCAACATCCTCGACGCCTGCGACGGCTTCGGGCTGTGTCTCGGGTCGAAGTGCTCACAAGATACGCAGTGCGTCTCCCCGCCCACCCCTTGTCTCAGCTCCCCCGGAGCCTGCTCACTGGCGGCGGGCGAGTGCAAATACTCACCGAAGGGGGCAGGCGCCACATGTGACGACGGGCAGGCGAGTACCGTGGGCGATCAGTGCGACGGCGCCGGGACCTGCGTCGGACAGCCGCCGTGTACGGTCGGAGGCTGCACTTCGCCTCCCGGGCCCTGCGACGTGGCCGCGGGGACCTGCAGCGCCAGCACGGGGCTGTGCTCCTACGGAGCCAAGGCGGAGGGCGCGGCCTGCGACGACAAGAACCCCTTCACCCTAGGCGACACGTGCACCAAAGACCGCGCCTGCGTCGGGATCGCCGACACCCCGCCGTGGCTCACCTCCATCGAAGCGACACGGGTCGCGGTTGGGTCGACGGTGCCGTCGATCCGGATCTTCGCAGGCGAAGGCCGCGATCCCTCCGAGCACATCCAGGTGGTCAACGTCTCGGTCGTGGGCAGCTCCAACCCCGCGGTGCTGCAGGTGTCCGACGTCGCCGTGTCCTGCACGGACCAAGGGGCGGGCTGCATCGGCACGCTGGCCGTCACCGGTGCTCTGTCGACCATCGGGACCACGGTCGTCACGCTCGAGGTCTTCGACGGGACCTCCGCGGTGCAAAGCAGCTTCGACATCGAGATCACAGGGTGTCCGCCAACCACACAAACCGTCACCGCGAGCGCTGGCGTCACGGTGCCCACCGACTGTAGAAGGCTCGATGTGAAGGTCTGGGGCGGCGGCGGCGGCGCCGGCGGTCAAGAAGGCGGAACGACCTCCAGCAACTTGGGCGGCCCGGGCGGCGGCGGCGGCTATTCCGAGGCGTCGCTGTCGGTCTCGCCCGGCCAGATCTACCAGGTGGCCATCGGCGGCGGCGGCGCCGGTGGCGGGTGTCCGAGTCCCGTCCAGGGTGGGGGCGGTCCCTATCCGGGGGGCAACGCCACTAACAGCGGCCCCGGTGGAAAGGGCGCCGGTACGGGGATCGGCGGCGCCGGCGGCCTGTCGAAGAGCGCGGGAGAGGATGGCGGCGCGGGCGGCTACGGGGGCGGCGGGGGCGGCGCAGGCAACAAAGCGGGTGGCGGCGGTGGCGGCGCCACTGTGTTCAGCGGTCCTGCGGCTCCCGACTTGCTCATCGCCGGCGGAGGGGGCGGCGGCGGCGGCGCCGACTCGCCCGATCTCGGCGGCGCGGGAGGGGGAGGCTGCGGTGTTGCCGGCCAGGGCTTCACCGAAGGCTCTGATGGAGGCGGCGGCGGCGGCGGCGGGGCGTGTGTCGGTCAGAAGACCGTCGCTGCTTCGGGCGCACTGCCTGCGCAAGCGCCGCCGAGTGGTGCAGCCATTGGCGGAAAGAGCGCCGCGGGGGGCGAAGGCTGCGCCGCGTCGTCCGGAGGGGGCGGGGCGGCCGTATTGGCGTTCAGCAGCCACGATGAGGACGCTGGGCTGGTCGTTGACGACGCCAGCGCCTTTGAAGGGGAAGTGCTCACGGTGCCGGTGCGGGTAAAGCGCCTCGATGCGGGTCAGCCGGTGGGCTTCAAGTGGACGATCCAGGGGCTCTCGGCCCGCGAGGGCAAGGACTTCCTGCCCGCCACGGGGAGCGTGTCGATGCCTGTGGGCTCGGACACCTGGTCGCTCCCGGTCATCACCTTGGGCAACGGAGAGTTGGATGGGCTGCGCCTCCTGGAGGTTCGACTGACGGACGTGGTCAACGCGGCGGCCACAGACCCGATCGCGATCGGCTTCATCGGCGACGACGAGCTCTGTACGGCGGGACAGTCAGTGCTCGACGCCGACGGCACCGTCTTACTGGGGATGGGGTCGCTCTACTCCGACGCCGACGCCGACGGATACACTGGGCCGAAAGTGCCAGCCTGCGTCCTCCTCGGGCACGCACCTCCGTCCGGGTTCTACGACGTGCCGGCGGCGCCGCCTCAGCTCGGATGGAACGCCAAGGTCGTCGACGAAGTCGACGTCGGGAAAGACCCGCGGCCTTGGTCCAATGACAACAGCGCCCGTTTGGAAGCCGGCTACGCGTATTCGAACAACCTGGATCAGGGCCAGCAGACGAGCTTCCTGCGGCTCAGCGATTGGCGCTTCCAGGTCCCCTCGAGCGCGAAGGTCCTGGGAGTGCGCCTGCACGTCCAGCGGTCTGTTGCCGCCTGTGCGGGCGGCGTCGTGGCGGACGCTACGGTGCGGCTCGTGGTGGGCGGTGCGCTGGTCGGACTGGAGAAGGCCGACGCCAGCCCGTGGCCCGTGTCCGCGACCTACGCCGCGTATGGGGGACCCCGGGATACCTGGGGTCTCAGCTTGTCCGCGGCGGACGTCAACAGTCCGTCCTTTGGGATCGCCGTCAGCGCCGCTTCAGCAACCCAGAACTGCGAAGCCCGCATCTATCACGCCTGGGTCGAGGTCTTCCTGGACGACGGGGAGGACTGTGCTCCGGCTGACGCGACCCGCTGGACCTCGCAGCCCCTCTATGTGGATGCGGACAGCGATCTCCACCACAACAGCATCGTCCCTTCGGTCTGCCTCGGCGAGGCCCTGCCGGCTCCATACACGACCGGCCACAGCCGAACGAGCTGGGGGGCGGACTGTTACGACGCCAACAGCAACGTCTTCCCCGGGCAGACGGCCTCGTACGCGGTCCAGCGTGGCGACGGGAGCTTCGACTACGACTGCGACGGCGTGGCCACCCGCACCGCGGCGGCGTGCGACACGTGTTCGTGCAGTCTCTCGGGCACCTGCGCGGCCTTTACAGCGGGGACGTGCGCCAAAGGGGCAGCGCAGCTCGCATACAACTGCAGCGTGCTCGCCACCACCACCTGCGGCGCCTCCGTCGCGAAGGGGTCGTGCGCCGCTCGTCGCCTGGGGCTCGCACCCACGTGCAGCGCGCTCACTGTGACCATCGCGAGCGGCGTTGGTACCCACACGACGTACTGCTCGAGCCTCTATGCCGGCTACGGAAACCGGGACGGCATACTCAGTGACGACATCACCTACACAGCCTCCACGTGCACCTGCCACTAGGGCGCGCTGACGGCACCTTCATGATCGCAAAACCGCGATGAGGTCCATTTCGATGAAGACTTGGTTTTTGGCAGGTTCTCTTTCGTTCCTTTTGGGGTGCGGAGCTGCCTCCTCGGAAGCAGCGATAGACGCTAAAGCGGCTACCGACGACGTGTCCACCAGCGATGGCGGCGGTGACGCGACGGACGAGGGCGACGGGTCGGACTCCGCTGACGCCACGGACGCCACCGACGCCACTGACGCCACTGACGCCACTGACGCCACCGACGCCACCGACGCCACTGACGCCACCGACGCCACCGACGCCACCGACGCCACTGACGCCACTGACGCCACTGACGCCACCGACGCCACCGACGGCCAAGACGGAACGGATGGCGCCAGTCCCGGCACCACTATGGAGACCGCGCTGCCGATTGGTTTGGGCGAGACCTACTCGGGCACGCTCGACGACCCGGAGACGTCCAAGGTCTACCTCTGGTTCGACGGCAAGGCGGGCCAGGCCATCCGTCTGAGCGCGTTCGCGAAGCAGGGCGAGGACAATCCGTTCACGCCGGCCCGGCTCGACCTGTTCGTCAGCCTGATCGACGAGGCGAAGCAGACTATCGCACTCAACGACGACCCGTGGCCTGTCGACTCGAACGACCCCAACGTGATCACGGTGCTTCCAGCTGACGGGAAGTACTGGGTGGTGGTGGAAGAGTGCCACTCGGTCTTCGGACCTGAGGAGTGCTCGCTTCTGGACGAGATCACGGACAAGACCTTCCAGGTAGGCGTCTTCTCGCTCGAGGAGGGGACGGTCGAAGGTCCGACCGACCAAGATGGCACCACCCCGAACGCGCTGCCGGTGGTATGGAAGCCCGCCGGACCGGGCAGCTACTTCACGCATGACATCGTCGGCACCTTCGCAGCAGCCGAGGACGTAGACATCTACAGCGTCACCGTCCCCGCGGACGTGGACGTCCTCGCGGGCAACCGCGCTCACCTGGACATCTGGCTGCAGCCGATCGGCCTCGGCGAAAGCCGACACGGCGGGAACGGCGCATCATCCCCAGCGATCGTCCGGTTGGTCGACCCCGACAGCCCCTCCTCGGGTGGTTTCGCGCGCCTAGACCAGAAGCACTTCAGCGCCAGCGACCAGACCGACCCGGCCGCGCTCCATGTGCCGGTCACACCGGGCAAGCCCTACCTCCTGTACGTCGCACGCAGCGCTGGGGAGCTCGGCCAGCGCGAACACTACGCACTCAGAATGGCGGTCGGAAGCACCTACGACTACCCCGTGGAGAAGGCAGAGCCCGGGAACGACGTCGCCGTAACCGCAGAGGCGCTCACCGCCGTCTTGGAGGTCCTCTACACAGTCTCGGGCGATCTCTCGCCGGCGGACAGCGACCAGGACAACTTCGCGCTGGCGGTCCCCTTGGCTGTGACCCACGTCGATGTCAGGTGTGCCGCAGGTCGCCTGGGTTCGGGCCTTCTCGGCTTCGAGTTCGCACTCTTCGACAGCGTTGGAACGCTCCTGGCGGCGGAGACCGAATCGGAGACGGTGTCGCCCGATGCCATTGCGGAGCTGCCTGCCGAGTCGAACACGCTCACCCTCCGGGTCAAGGCGAGCGGACAGTCCGCGGACGTGACTGGCGCCTTCTACGAGTGCCGGGCCTTCTTCTACTGAGTCCGTGGCCATTGCATCGTTCGGCCTTCGTCAGCTAGCGTAGCCCGCGTTCCACGGCTTTACTCGCAAGGCCCGGCACCGGGCAACGGAGACGACATGAGCACACACAAGGGCCGAGTCCGAGGATTTTTCGCCGCTTCCTTCATGGCCGCCCTGCCCGCCTTCGCCGCTGACGACGGTACCGGCAACGACCCCTGCCCGCAGCCGGACCCGAAGGCCTGCCAGGTTCCGGAGAACGCAATCCTGCCCGACCTGATGACCGTGGTGCCCAAGCACCTCGGCATCCAGAACCAGCAGCAGCGCGAGATCCTTCGCTTCTCCAACGGACTCGCAAACCTCGGCGAGGGGCCCTGGTGGCTGGCGCCCGAGTTCCCGGACCCGAACGCGGCCCAGTGCCAGACGGCGCTCCAAATCTTCGCCGGGGCCGGCACCTTCGACGACCTCATCCTGCCCACCGTGGCCGCGGGGAGCTGCGCAAAGGGGAACTTCGACTTCCACGAGACCCACAACCACTGGCACATCGACAACATCGGCGAGTTCAAGGTGTGCACGCAGGCCGCCTTCGCGAGTCTCGGCGCTGCCTGCCCGCCGGCCACCACCTCGTTCGGCACGCCGTCCCAGGGGATCAAGTTCACGTTCTGCCTGATCGATTGGTACAAGCTCGGGGAGAACACGGCCAGCTCAGACCCCACCCGCAACTTCTTCGACTGCTCGGGCGAGTTCCAGGGCATCACACCTGGCTGGGTTGACCAGTACCACCACGCCACCGAGGGCCAGCAGATCGACATCACCGGCCTGCCGGTCGGGCAGTACGTGCTGGTGAGCACGGTGAACGTGAGCGCGGTCACCGGCGAGCCGGTGTTCGAGGAGACCGACGTCTCGAACAACACGTCCTACGTCCGGTTCCGACTGAGCCGCGACTCCAAGGGCAATCCCAAGATCGGAGACCTGCGCGGGGCCTGCCAGGATCCGGACTACCGCGCGGCCGTCGAGGCTGCCGCAGCCAACTTCGTGGCCGTCTACGGTGGCGACGCCACCCGCCTCGCCGACGACATGTGCGGGGGCAAGACTTCCAATCGGTAGCGCCGGGTTGAAGCCGGCTGATCCGGTCCGCGTCGAAGTGGCTTGGCGCTGGTCAGTAGCAGTCCGGGTAACAATGCTCGCCGCACGCGGGACACTCCGTCGGTAGCGGCTGGCCATGTGTGTAGTAGCAAATCCGGCCACTCAGCTCGCCCTCCGAGAGCTCCACTTGCCGTCCCGAATTCGGGTCAGTTACGCGAGCGCCAAACGACACCTCGAAGAGGTCTCCGGGACATCGACGATGGGGGGGCACCGTGAAGCTGGGAGCGGTTGACTCGAACGACACGCCGTCGGGGTCGGTGTACGAAACCCGGTTCAAGTACGCAGTGTCCTCGTTCAGACCCACCGAGGCGCTGATCCCAAGGGGATAGTCACCTCCATCAGCCTCACGCGCGCTGACATGAACCTCACCCACCTGGTGTACCGACACGCGGATTATCGCGGTGCCGAGATCAAGTGGCTGTCCGTCTACGAGAAGCGCGAAGTGTGGCTCGGCGGGCCCGCCGGAGTCCGCCTCGGCCCGGGCGTCGGCGACATCCGACCCGCCGGTCCCAGTGTCAGCCGCGTCGGCGTTTGGGGGATGCACGTACAAGTCGCCAGGAGCGAGAGCGTCGCCGGTCGTGGAACCGGAACAGGCTGCGTGGAGCACGAGCACCGTGGCGAGGGTTGCTTTCATCGGTGTCCTTTGATGGCGCGTGTGGGTGCTGGCGCTACGCCGCCGTGGGTCCCTCGGAGAGTACGCCCGCGACGCTGGAAACGCGCGCGGAGGGGCGGGCTCAGGCGGGACGTCGGGTGAGCTGCACCACGGACGCCACGCCGCACACGAGCGCGCAGCCGATGGCGTTGAACCACAAGAAGCCGATGTCGGTGGTGGCGTACAAGACCAGCACGCTCAGCTGCGCCGCGGCGCCACCGGCGAGCGCGGCAGAGGCGCCCACCCGCGGCAGGAACAGGGCCGTGACGAAGAGCCCCAACATCGTCCCGTAGAACAACGAGCCCAGGATGTTGACCGCCTGGATCAGGTTGTCGAGCAGGGACGCGGTGGACGCGAAGCTGATCGCGAGCAGCCCCCAGAGCACGGTGTAGGCGCGCGTCAGCCACACGACGCGCTCCGGTGAGGCGGGGCGCAGCCGGTGGTGGAGGTCGAGCGCCGTGGTGGAGCCGAGCGCAGAGAGCTCGCCCGCGATGGAGCTCATGGCGGCCGCCAGGATCACCGCGACCAGCAGACCGAGGAGCCCCGAAGGGAGGAAGTCGAGCGCGAAGCGGAGGAAGATGTAGTCCGAGTCCTTGGGCTCGGTGCCCGGCGCGGCGCGGACCACCGCGGCCTTCACCTCGGCGCGGACGGTGTCGAGCTCGCGTTGGGCGGCTACGAGCGTCTCGGGGGGAGCCCCCGACAACACAGCATACGCAGAGTCGCGACGGGCTCCGACCGCCTCGTCCCAGCGCCCCTCCAGGGCCACGAAGGCCGCCGGGTCTCCGCGCTGCGCCGCCTGGTAGGCGGGGGTGTTCCAGAACGCCGGGGGGCTGGCGAAGAGGTAGACCACGTACACGACCGCGCCGAGGAACAGGATGGCGAGCTGCATGGGGATCTTGAGGATCCCGTTGAACATGAGGCCGAGCTGGCTCTCGCGGGGCGAGCTGCCGGTGAGGTAGCGCCCCACCTGCGACTGGTCCGTGCCGAAGTACGCCAGAGACAGGAAGAACCCCCCGAGGACCCCGGACCACACGTTGTAGCGCTGCGTGAGATCGAAGGACCAGTCCACGGCGTGGAGTCTCCCCGCGGCGCCTGCCAAGGTGAGGGCGTCGCCGGCGGAGACCTCGGCGGGCAGGGCTCGGAAGGCGACCCAGCCAGCCGCCACGAGGCCGAGGAGGATCACCGCCATCTGGTGCTTCTGCGTGGCGCCGATGGCGCGGGCGCCACCGACCACGGTGTAGACGAGGGTCAAGACCCCCATCGCCACCACCATGGCCGTGAGCGGAAGGTGCAGCACGGCCGAGAGCAGGATCGCCGGCGCGTACAAGGTGATCCCCGCCGCGAGCCCGCGCGAGATCAGGAAGATGACGGCCCCGAAAGCGCGCACTCGAACGTCGAAGCGCCTCTCGAGGTACTCGTACGCGGTGTAGACCCCGGCCTTGTAGTAGAGCGGGACGAACACCAGGGCCACCACAACCACCGCGAGCGGCATGCCGAAGTAGAACTGAACGAAGCGCAGGCCATCCTCGTAGGCCTGGCCGGGCACCGACAGGAAGGTGATCGCGCTGGCCTGCGTGGCCATGACGGAGAGGCCGATGGTGGGCCAACCCAGCGCACCGCCGCCCCGCACATACTCGTGCAGCGTAGACTCCTGGCGGCGCGTGACCCACAGCCCATACAGCACAATCCCGAGCGTGGTGCTCAGGAGGACCAGCCAGTCGAGCGCGGTCACCGGGTGCCGAGCGCGAGCAGGTTGGCGAGCAGGCGGTACGCGCCGGGCACCCCCGCGGGCAGCTGGCGGAAGAACGCGAGCCCCGTGTAGACGAACGCGCCCCTCCCGTGGCGGCCCACGAGCACGGCGCCGTCAAATGGCCCGTCGCTCTCCGCCGCGTCCGCGGCACCCGACGTGTCCGTGAGGCGGAAGATCGGGGTGAAGCGCGGGTCCCAGGTTCGCGCGAAGTAGAGCCCGCGCTCCTGCACCCAGCCCGCAGCGTCGGCGGGCCCCAGGCGGTTCGGCCGCATGTGCGCTGGGTGCTCCAGGTCCAGGGCCACCATCGGGGCGCTCTCGTCGGTGACGCGGTCCTGGTCGATCGTGAAGGGGAACGGCCCGAGCGGCACCGTGCCCAGAGAGCGCATGCGGTTCGACGTGGCGTACTGCATGAGCACTACGCCGCCACGCTCGATGAAGGCGAGCAGCGCCGGGTTGAGGCGCGAGAGCGCGGGGTTCACGTTGAGGGCGCGGATTCCGATGACCACGGCGTCGAGCCCCGACAGCTCGAGGGCGTCGGGCTCCAGCATCGCTACGGCATAGCCCGCCTGAGTGAGCGAGGTGGGCAGCTCGTCGCCGGCGCCCGGGAGCACGCCCACCCGCTTCACTCCGCCCCCGGCCAGCGCGATCGGCTGCACTCGGAGGCGCGACGGGCGCACCACCGAGAGCCGCGGGACGTGGGGATGGTCCACCACCGCCCGAGCGAACGCTGGGCCAGCCGGCGCACCCGCGAGCGCCACCTGGACCTCGGCCTCCACGGCCGCGGTTGCGTCGGTGGGCGCGCTGATCGCAAACGCCACAGTAGTCGGTCCGTCGAAGGGCGCCGTCAGCGGCGCGACGCCCCAGCCCTTCGGCAGTCGAAGCGTCACGGTGCCCTGCGCCGGGCCCGCGTGGGGTGCCACGTCCAGGGTGATTACCCCGGGCTGCGCGAGGTCGGTGGCGCCCACACCCACCAGCAGCGCGTCGAGGCGCGGCGTGACCGTGACCGCCGGCAGGATCTCCACCGGATGCGCGCGCTCCCCGTGGACGGGGTCCACCCAGGCGAAGCGCACGGGCGCGTCCAAGGCGAGGCGGTGTCCGCTGACGATCACCTCGAAGCCCGCGGTCAGCGGCGAAGGCTCGAGCGGCTGGGTCGGGTCGACCGGGAGCGCCGCGCCGGTGCTGGGCGAGGCCTGGGCGGGGACCGCGATGCGTGCCGTCGCTGTCCACGGCCCATTCGGGGCGAGCTGCGTGCTCACGTCGGGGAGGAGCTCCCTGAGCTTCGAGTCTCCCTGGGCCCGCCAGGTGACGGACGCGAGCGTCGCCGGCGCCGTCCGTGTGAGCGCCGTGAGCGTGACCTCGAGCGACTCGCCCGGGCGCACGGACGGCGTGGCGCTGCGCGCTTCGACCACCAGGCCCAGGGCGCCGACGAGCAGGCCGTCGATTCGCGCGCCATGCGGGCCGGCGTGGGGGCGCGCCGCCAAGAGGAGCGGGATCAGGGCTTCGGGGTGACGGGGGTCGTGCGCTGCGATCGCCGCGTCGAGCGCCTCCCGAAACGGGGAGGCAGGGGGCGTAGGGAGGTCGGCGAACGGGTCGCCCGGGGCGGGATCGCCGGCCAGGTGCTCGAAGTACTCGAGCTGGCTACCGCGCTGCGGCGCCGTTCCGAACCCCTGGCTCTTGTGCATGGTGCGGCTCTCGGCGGCCACCTCGCCCCACGAGCGACCGCGGAGCGCCGAGAATCCCCCCACGTCGACGCGAGCGTATCGGCTCAGGTCTTCGCCCGGCTGAAACCGCCAGTGGGACGTGTTCTCCACGAGACGACGCGCCGCGTGGGGCGGGCCGGACTCGGGGAAGCGGGCGGGATCGCGCGCGGCGTCGAAGGCCTCGCGGGCCAGCAGGGCTGACGCGGTGTGGTGCCCGTGGTTGGGGGGCTGGGTGCTGAAGCGCGCCACGATGACATGCGGCCTGACGTCGCGGATCACGCGCACGAGGTCCGCCAGCACCGCCTCCCGGTCCCACACCCGGAACGTCTCGGCGGCGGACTTCGAGTAGCCGAAGTCCACGGCCCGCGTGAAGCGCTGCTCCGCCCCATCGGTCGCGCGCGCGGCCAGGAGCTCGTGCGTGCGAATCAGCCCCAGCAGCGGCCCGAGCTCCTTGCCCACGAGGTTCTGACCGCCGTCTCCCCGGGTGAGTGACACATAGACCGCCCGAGCGTGGCGCTCGCCAACGAGCCAGGCGAGGAGGCGCGTGTTCTCGTCGTCGGGGTGCGCTGCCACGTACAGCACCGAGGCGTCCGCGCCGTGGCGGAGGCGCTCGAGCTCCTGGCGAAGCGTGGCGGCGCTCGGGGGCTGCGCGAGGATGAGGGCGGCGAGGAGGGCGGACATGGGCGCGGAGGGTGCCGCACCGGGGGCTGAACCGCCAGCGGGAGGCCACGCTCGGGGCTTCGTTGAGGACATCGACCTAGGGGAGGTCGAGGTCGCGACACCGTTGGTTCTCGCTGCTCGACAACGAATGGCCGGCAAGGAGAGCGGCCTTCGAGGCGTGGCTGGCGCCGGAGAGCTTCGATGCCCAGGGCCGCCAGAGGGTGGCTCTGACGGCGCATATCTCGCCGTCAGAGCCCCGGTGACCCGCGCGGCAGGGCGTTACTTCGGGGCGGCCTTCGCGGCCTCCACGCACTTCTTCGCGGACTCGACCACCGAAGCGTCAGCGTGCTTCTCGTACTTCTTGCAGGACGCCTCGGACTTCTTGCCGCCGAGCTTGCCCAGCGTGTCCATCATGTAGCGGATGTCCCACGGCGTGGCGCCCTTGTCCTTGAGCACGGCGTCCACCGCCTTGCGCATGGCCGCGTCGGCTGCGGCGTCGCCCGCGAAACGGTTGCTGAACGCGTAGGCCCAGACGGCGTCGCGCATCGCGGCCGTCACACCCTGGGTGGCCGCGTTGGCCTTGTGCCACGTGCCGAACGCCGCGAGACCCTCCAGGTCGCCGACCTGACCGAGCGCGCTGGGCGCGGCGGACGCCGCAGCGTGGTCTCGGTTCTGGGCGATCTCGAGCAGGCGGGTCTGCGCCTTCTTGGCGGCGTCGGTGGCGGGAGCCACCCGGCCGAGGGCCCGCGTGGCGCCGCCCTGAACCTGCGTGTCGGCGTCGCTGGTGAGCGTGATGAAGACGTCCACGAGGTCGGCGTTGTTGGCCGCCTCGGTGCCGAGACCGTCGATAGCGGCAATGCGGACGGCGGTGGCGTCGCCGGTGTCGATGGCGATCGCCTTGATCACCCCGAGCAGCTCCGCGTTGTCCTTGAACGTCCAGCTGGCGTGCCGGACCAGCTCGGCGCGCCCGCCAGCCGACTTCACGGCCTTGTCGGCGATGACGGCCGTCATCTGCTTGCGGACCTCGCTGTCCTTCTGCCACCAGCCAGACAGGATGTTGGCGATGCCATAGCCAACGCTGGCGTCCTCCTGCTCGAGCTTCTTGAGCGCCTCGAGCAGCGCCGTCGCCTGAGCGGCGTCCTCCGCGGCCTTGTCTCCGCCCCGGTAAGCCTTGGACCAGTCCGCGTAGGCGGCGCAGCTGCGGGCCTTGAGATCGGTGCCGTTGATGATCTGGTCCACGAGTGCGGCGTGGAGGTTGTCGAAGCGGGCGGCGTCGGTGTCCTTGCCCTCGTAGGCCGCCTTGGCTGCCTCGAGCAGCTTGAAGTTGGCGGGGCACTTCTCCGCCGCGTAGTAGTCCGAGATGTCCTCGCACTTCGCGATATCCGGCCACAGTGGCGCCAGCTCGGCGATCACCGGGTTGGCCGGTGCCTCGGGAGCCTTGGCTGCCTCGGGCGAGGGCTCGGCGGCCGCCTCGGGGGCCTTCGCGGCCTCGGCTTCGGGGGCCTTCGCAGGCTCGGCCTCGGGGGCCTTCGCAGGCTCAGCCTCGGGCGCCTTCGCGGCCTCAGCCTCGGGCGCCTTCGCGGCCTCAGCCTCGGAAGCCTTCGCGGCCTCAGCCTCGGGAGCCTTCGCGGCCTCAGCCTCGGGGACCTTCGCGGGCTCCTCCGCCTTGGGCGGCTCGGGCGCGGGCACAGCGGCGGGCTCGGGCGTCTTCGGCGCGGCGGGTGCCGGAGCGGCTCCCTTGTCCTTGGAGCAGCTGAGCGCGGCGGCCGCGGCGATTACGATAAACGTTGTCCTCATGAAACTACCCTCCTTGAAATATCCGGGGGGCCCTCTACCGCAAAACCTTCTGTGGCGCCAAGATCCACCAAATTTTCGACGGGCGCGATGCGCGTCTCCCTGGGGGTCACAACCCGAGCGTGAAATGTGCCGCTAACGGGAGATCAGTGCTCCTGCCCGGGCGCATGTGTGTGCGGGACCAGCACGAAGTCCTCCGACATAGCGGGTCCGTTGCCGGTGTGGAAGCTGAGCGTCGCGAGGGAGCTGAAGGTCTTCCCCTTCAGCGCCGTCGCGTCCTCCCCGGTCTCCCCGGGGAAAATGAAGTAGCCGGTCTGTCCCGCAACGAGCTGTGCCACGCCCCCCTCGTCCTTGTTCTCCGCGAGGTCGCGCGGCGCGAGCGTGACCTTGCGGCCTTCGAGATCGACCAGCGTGAGGGTGAGGCGGCTCGCTGCCGGGAGCACGAAGGGCTCCTTGAACGCCCGGTCCTTGCCGAGCCACACCTCGACGTCGCCCTTGTCGTCGTGCAGCTTCACCTCCGCGAAGCCCGTGATGGCCGGGGTCCCGGAGGTCTTCCAGGCCGTGATCACGCCGTCGTGCGGGGTCTTCTCGTGGGCGTGTTTCGGCGCCGTGCCCGCTCCGTCCGGTGCGGTACCTTGCGCCGCCACCGCGAGCTTCACGCGCTCATCCACCCCGTTCTCGCGAATACGGAGGACCACGTTCGCCGCCTGCGCCGCACCCGCTGGGACCGACGCGTGGAAGTGCAGCTGTCCGTTCTCGATGACCGGCTTGCTGGGCGCGGTCAGGGGGTTGCCCGCTGCATCTTCGATCCAGACGTACGCGGCCACGCCCTGCCAGTCTCGCCCGGCCGGGCTGGTGATGGCCTTGGCTTCGATGGCGCTCTCTTTGCCTCCGGCGAGCGTGCCGACGACCGTGATCGCGTACTCCCAGCCAGATACGGCAAGCTTGCCGACCTCGCGGCGGCTGCCGTGATCGGAGGTGGCCGGCGGCGCAGCTGGGCTCGCCTTGTCCGCGACGGCGGGCGCGGCGCCAGCGGGAGCCGGTGCTGGCTTGCTGCAGGACGCCATGAAGAGGACGGCCGTGGCACAAAGTAGGGGAACTGCGACGCGGTGAGGAGTGGCGAGTCGATTCGAGCTCATGGGGTATCTCTCCAAGGACGGGCGTGGTCCGCCTCTTTTTGGGGGTCAAAACTCAGACGATGAGAGGATCGTCAGCCTCGCGGACCGTGACGCTCGACTTCTCGAAGACGAGCGACCACGCCGCGGGGACGACGATGAGGTTCAGAAAGGTGGCGCTGACGAGGCCGCCGAGGACGACGGTGGCGAGCGGCGCTAGGAGCTCGCTCCCCGGCTCACCCGCGGCGAGCGCAAGCGGAACGAGGCCGAGCACCGCGGTCAGCGCGGTCATGAGGATGGGCACCAGGCGCTCCATGGACCCGCGAGCGACAGCGTCGGCTGCGGTGAGGCCCTCCACCTCGCGCAACCACGCGTAGTGATTGACGAGGAGGATGCCGCTGCGGACGGCGATGCCGAAGAGGGTCACGAAGCCGACGAGGCTGGCCACAGACACCACCGGCGGGACGTAGCGCTCACCCGAGAGCCCGAAGAGCGCGGCCAGGTTCTCGATGGGCGCCACGCCGGTCGCGAAGATCGCCGCTATCCCCCCAATGACGGCCAGGGGCAGGTTCACCAGCACGAGGAGCGCCGCCCGGAGCGAGCGAAGGGCCGACTGGAGGAGGAACACGATGAGCAGGAGGACGGCCCCTCCATAGACCAGCAGCGCTCGCTGCGCGGACTGCTGCGCCTCGAACTGCCCCCCGTAGTTCACCGTGTAGCCGGCCTTCTGCACGATGCCGTCTACAGCGCCTCGGACCTCGCCGATCATGGTCCCGAGGTCGTAGCCATCGGCGACGTTGCACGAGATGACGGCTTTGCGGCGGCCGCCTTCGCGCGCGACGATGTTGGGGGTCTGGTCGGGGAGGATGTCGGCGACCTCCTCGAGCCGGACGAGCTGGCCGCTGGCGCCGCGCAGGATCAGGCGCCGGAGATCGGCGGCGTCTCGCCGCTCGGCCCCGTCCAGGCGCACCGCCAGGTCCATGATGCGCGGCCCGTCCTGAAGGGCCGCCAGGTGGACGCCGTCCGTGAGCGCGCCCACCTGGGCAGCCGCCGAGTCCCGGCTGAGGCCGAGGCGTGCGAGGTCGTCGTCGCGATAGACCACCTTGAGACCCGGGATTCGAACCTCCCGGTTCGCGGCGATGTCGCGAAGCCCGGGGAGCGCCTTCAGCGCCCCCTCGATCTCAACGGCCACCCGCCGGAGCCCGTCGAGGTCGTTCCCGTAGACGCTGATCGCGATGGCCGCGGGGGTCCCGCTGAGGATGTGGGAGAGGCGGTGCTCTATCGGCTGCCCGATCATGGTCGAGATCCCGGGGACCGCCTTCAGGACCGCGTCGATGTGGCGGCGGACGGCGAGCTTGTCGGTCCCCGCCTTCATCGTGATCTCGACCTCCGAGTTGAACACCGGCTCGGCGTGTTCGTCGCGTTCGGCGCGTCCGGTGCGGCGAATCACGCTGGCGACGCCGTCGATGCGCGCGAGCTGCTTCTCCACGCTGCCCGCCAGCCGGTCAGACTCCGTGAGCGAGGTCCCGGCCGGGGCCATGAGGAAGACCGTGAAGGTCCCCTCGTTGAACTCTGGCAGGAAGGACGAGCCGAAGGTGCTCCCCAGCCAGAGCGCCAGCGCTGCGACGGCGGTGGTGAGGACCAGCAGCGTCCGCCGGAAGCGGAGGGCCAGTCGAAGCAGTGGCCGATAGAGCCGGTGCAGCCCCCTGACCAGGAAGCTCTCTCGCTCTGCGGCACCAACGGGGTGGTCCACCTTGGCGAGCAGTAGTCGACAGAGCGCGGGCGTGAGCGTGAGCGCGACGAAGAGCGAGGCCATGATCGACGCGATGTAGGCGATGCCCAGCGGTCGGAAGAAGCGCCCCTCGAGCCCCTCGAAGAAGAGCATGGGCACGAACACGATGGCGATGATGACCGTGGCGAAGACCACGGAGCTGCGGATCTCGTTGCTGGCGTCGAAGATCACGCGGAGTGCTGACCGACGTTCGCCCTCGGCCCGGAGCCGGTTCTCCCTCAGCCGCCGGTGCACGTTCTCCACGTCGATGATGGCGTCGTCCACCAGCTCGCCGATGGCGACCGCGAGGCCGCCCAGGGTCATCACGTTGATGGTGAGCCCCAGCGCCCAGAGGATCAGCATGGCCACCGCGAGGGAGAGCGGCAGTGCGGTGAGCGTGATGACGGTGGTGCGCACATCCAGCAGGAAGAGGATGAGGACGATGGCCACCGCGATGATGGCGTCGCGGAGCACGACGCTGAGGTTGTCGACGGAGCGTTGGATGAAGTCCGCCTGACGGAAGGCGAGCCGGTTGAGCTGGACGCCCTTCGGCAGCGTCTTCTCGAAGCCGTCGAGCGCGGCGTCGATCATCCGGGTGAGCGCGAGCGTGTTCGTCCCGGGGGCTTTCTGGATGGACAGCACCACGGCGGCGGTGCCGGAGTCGGACGCGGTCCCACGTGGCGGGGCCCCACCGATCGTGACCTTCGCGATCTCACCGATGCGGAGCGGCCGGCCGCCCGAGGCGGGATCGGCTTCGCGCAGCGAGCCCGCGGCGATGGTCTCGGACTTCGTCGCCTGGGCGTCCTGCGAGATCGCGAGCTCCTCGCCATGGACATCGGGCAAGTAGCCCGCGCTGATCGTGCTGCTCGCGCTTCGGACCCCCTCGGTCAGCTCGGCCGGCGATAGCTCAGCGGCCAGCAGCGCGTCCTGGCTGTAGAGCACCTGGAGCTCGGGCAGGGCACCGCCGATCGCCACCACCTGCGAGATGCCGGGGACCGCAAGGAGCGCGTTCCGAAGCTCGAACTCGCCCAGCGACCTCAGCGCGCCGGGTGAGAGCGCCGCTGACGGGCTCGAGAGCGAGATGAGCATGATCTCGCCCGTGATCGAGCTGACGGGGCCGATCTCGACGTGGGTGTTCTCCGGAAGCATCTCCCGCGCTCCCGCCAGCTTCTCGCTGACGAGCTGCCGGGCCCGGTAGACGTCGAAGCCCCACTCGAACTCGGCCCAGACGATGGAGAGGCTGAGCGCGCTCGCGGAGCGGATGCGCCGAATGCCGGGCAGTCCTCCGATTGCGGACTCGATTCGAGAGGTTACGCGCTGCTCCACCTCGATGGACCCGAGCCCTCCGGCCTCCGTGAGCACCACGACCGTGGGCGCGTTGAGCTCGGGGAATACGTCGACTGGCATGGTGCGGAGCGCCCCGACGGCGGCCGCGACGAGGCCGAGGCTGACGAGGACGACCGCCCACGGGCGCCTCAGTGACCACGCGATGAGCTTCTTCAGCATGGTCAGTGGCCCTCTTTGTCGTCTTCACCTTCGTGGAACGACCCGTCGGCGTGGAAGTGGCCTTTGACTTGGGGCTGGGACGCCCGCGCGACCTTGAGCTCGTAGGCGCCCGCGAGCACGACCTCGTCGCCCGCGGCCACGCCGGAGAGCACTGCCACCCAGCGGCCATCGTCGGGGCCGAGGTCGACCTCGGTCTCGATGACCTGGTCGACGTTCTTGGGATCGCGCACGTAAAGCTTGCTCTTGAGTCCGTCGCGCACGACGCATGCCTTGGGGACCGCGACTTCGGGCTCGCCCGTTCCGCTGAGCACCACCTCGGCAAAGGCGCCGACGCCGGGCATGGCCCAGGGGGGGCGCGGCGCCTCCGTGGTGGCGAG
The DNA here is from genome assembly GCA_005776725.1 of Pseudomonadota bacterium. Taxonomy (GTDB): domain Bacteria; phylum Myxococcota_A; class UBA9042; genus SXOO01. The sequence continues at coordinate 28,474 of SXOO01000246.1, forward strand.
GACGGGGAAACGTCGACGTTCCGCGTCGCCCACCAATCCCAGCTGGAGGGTGGCCGCGATGGGCGCTGGGAGGCTGAGGTCCGGTGGCCAGGCCGGGACCAGCTGTGCAGAGACGGGACCCGTCTTGGCGGCGTCCGGCAAGCGAGCGAGGTCGGCTTCGAGGACCTGCCCTTCGAAGCGCCAACGGCGATAATCGACGAGCTCCACGATCGGCTCGCCCTCGCCGGCCCACGCTTCGCCGGAGAGGTGAAGTTGGCTGACGACGCCGCTCGTGCCTGCGAATAGCGTGACCTCACTGACGATCTCCCAGCGCTCTGGGACCTCGCCCTCGGGTGTCCGTTCGGCCGGGGTGGGGGCGAGGAGCTCCTCCACCGTCAGGCCGACACGCTCCGAGAAGGCCCGGAGCTGCACCGCGAAGTGATGTCGTTCGCGCTGGATGCGGGCCTTCGCGGCGGCGAGCTCGGCGGATGCGACGTCGCTGCGCCTCTTGGCCGCTTCGAGCTCGAGCTCCACGTCGGCACGACGCACGTTGACCGCGTCCAGCGACCTGACCCGGCGCTGGAGCGACGCGATCGCTCGCTCGGCTTCGAGGCGCTTGGCGTCGGCCACGCGCGTGAGGTCGCCGGCTTCGTCGGCCGCGTGACGGGCTTCGTGGAGGCCGTCCTGGGCGACGCGGATCGCGGGCGAACGCAGCACTGCCACCGGTGTGTTAGGCTCCACCCGCGCGAACAGCGAGGTGAGCACGGTTACCGGACCGCTCATCGGGGCCCGTACGGTGCGAGTGGCGTCCGGACTCAGGGCGATTCGTCCGGGGATTCTCAGCGTGCGGCTCACGACTCGGCGCTCCGCAACCGCGAACGTGACGCCGAGGTTCTCGCGCGTGCCGGCGGAGAGCGGGACCCGATTCGTCGGCACGAGAGCGGACGCCTGTGTTTGCTCGTGGGGGTGCGCCTCGTGGTCGTGGTCGTGTTTGCACGAAGTCAGGGCGATCGACAGACACGCGGCCGTGATCGCATGCCTGCAGGCCCGCGCGATGCGTTGGATGATCATCGGGCGACCTCCGATTCGAGGCGGGCGAAGCTGGCGAGGTCCACGTGCGCCAGCGCCAAAGCGGCGCGCGCTGCGAGCACGGCCTCCCCCGCGGCGAGCCGCTCCTCCAGCGCCTGCTGGATGGCCCACAGATCCACTTCGCCTTGGAGCGCCAGCGCGCGGATTCGAACCATGAGCTGGTCCACATCGGCAGCGGCTTCATTCGCTCGCTCCAGCGCGGCGCTTGCGAGGACCACGCCGCGCTCTGCAGCCACAAAGCCCGCCTGAGCGTCCAGGACGGCTGCTTCGAGCTCGACGGACGCGGCGGAGAAGGCGGCCTTCGCTTCCGCGCGGGCACGACCGAGGCGGTCGAAGATGGGGAGGGGTGCCGAGACCAGCGCACCCACGGCGTTGTTGCCGCGGTCGTGCTCGAAGGTGGCCGAGAGCGTGAGGTCCGGCGTGACCTGCGAACCCACACGGGCCTCGGCTGCCGCGGCCAGGGCGACCCCAGCCTGCGCGACTCTCACCGACGGGAGCGCCGTCACGCTCAAGAACGCGGGCTCCGGACGGGACACCTCGAGTGAAGCCACCAGTGTGACGGGGGCGTCACCGCGGATGCCGATGAGGCGCCGGACCGCGACCGAGGCGAGCTCCGCATGGTCGGCGGATGAGCGACGGTCGCGCTCCACGGCCCGTCGGCGCACCTCGAAGAGCGCGAGGCCCGCTGGCGAGAGCTCACCGGCGTTGGCCAGCCGTGACGCCAGGTCACGGAGCTCATCCAGCGCGCCCAGGTGCTCGCCTAGGAGGCGGGACCGCTCCACGGCTTGAGACCACGTCACCCACGCTCGGCGCAGTCGGCGCTGGTGGCGTCGCTCGAGCGCGACCACCTCCCAGAGCGCGTGCCGAGACTGCGCGTCCAGCTGCCGGGTCTCGGCGCCGAGTCGATCCGAGAGCGGTATCGAGAACCCGATCCCGACCGAGACCTTCCACGGGTCGGGGACCGACTCCACCACGCCCTGCACACCCACCTCGAGGGTGGGGTTGGGAAAGCCGGAGCCGGCGCTGGCGGCCGCGGCCACGATCTCGGCGCGTGCCCGTGCGGCGCGCAACGACGGGTGGAGCACGAGCGCTGCCCGCTCGGCCTCTCGCAGCTCGAGCCCGTCGCTCGGGTCGAAGGCGGACCCGGACGGCCGGGACGTACCAGACACCGACTCGAACGGCGCGACCGCGTTCAGCCGCTCAAGGAGGGCGGCTGCGTCGGCAGTGGGCGTTGAGACCGCTGCGCTACATGCGCTCAGCAGGGACGCCGCGGGGGGCAGGAGCCACCGCGGAGGAGACCATCGGGATCCCATGGGAACCTCGCCATAGCCATGGACGGGGCTCCGCAGCCAGGGGCAGCGGGAACCTCGTCACCACGGAGTGAGAACCGGGCCGTGCTCGGCAGACCGCTTGATGCGGTCGGCGCGCGTACGGTCGCGACGTCACGACTGGCGAGGACTAGATGAGGAAGACGGTGTGGCGGGCGATCGTGTGATCCGCCCGAGGGCTGGGGCGATCTCTTGGAGGTCGCGGCCGCCGCGACTCGATGATGTCGCGGGAGTTACAGACCGGCAGGGTGAGGGCGGCGAGGGCCGAGGTGGTGGGCACCTTCCCGGTGAGCGGCGACGCGAGGACGAAGTCGTCGGCCGTGAGGTCGTGGTGGTGGTGGCTACCGTCGGCCCATTGGGGGCCCGTGTCGGAGGCGGTTGCTTGGTCGCTGGGGGCGCTGTGCTCGTGCCGGCGATGCGGGCTGCCGGCGTGGCGCCCGTGGTGATGGTGGTGGTCTTCGACGTGAGCGTGGTGGTCCGCGTGCTCGCCGTGCCCGACCACGCTGAGCTCGACGTGGGCGTGCTCTTCATGGTCGTGCCAGAGCATGACCGGCATCCGCGCGAGCAAACCGAGGCTGACCGCGAGACCCACGAGGAGCAGGCGTGCCCGGCGGCTGTGGCGAGTTGCGGTCATCGGCCATCGAGGATGTCGGCCACCCCAAAACGTGTCAAGGAGCGCGCCGTGGGTGAGGGAGCGGATGTCCGAGGGCCGCGGAGCTGAGCGTTCGGTGTGTGGAGCCCAGTGGCTTGGCCCGGCGGCACCACCGCCGGGCGCGGATCACTACGGCGCCGCTACGGTGCAGAGACCGGCGAGCGGGGCGTAGGGTGGTGGCGAGCCGATCACCTTGTCCATGGCCTCCTGGCAGCTCGGGGCCGCCGTGGGCACCACATGGAGGTACCAGCTGCCCGCGACGGCGGGCGAGTTGAAGGACAGCGACGCGGAGTAGCTCCCGCCTCCGGCGCACCCGAGCGCCGCGTCGTAGAGACACCCGAGCGCGATGGGCGCGGCGCCGCACGGCGTGGACGGAGTGAGCACGGCCACGTACTGCGATGCGCAGTCCGGGCACTCGGCGCACTCAGAGCCGCCGATCGTCATGTCGACCTTGAAGGTGAGCGGTGCCCCGACGGAGACCCCCATGGCGATCGGTGACTCGCCGAACGTAGCCCCGCTCATCGTCGCCCAGCTGGCCGTGGCGCTCCCCGACACCACGCCGGCGCCCCACTGCCCGTCGAAGCTGCAGGCATCGCAGGCGTCTCCCACGGCGTCGCCGTCCACGTCGGACTGCTGGTTGGGAGTCGTGGGGCAGTTGTCGGAGGCATCGCCGTAGCCGTCGCCGTCGCCGTCACCGTCGGCGGGACACCCGGTGCAGGGGAAGCCCACGACGCTGGCCGAGGTCACCGCCTTTTCGCCCACACCGGACGCGGACGACGGGACGACCGTGCAGGTCCACGCCTCACACGCGCCGACGAGCTCCGCCGGGAGAACGGCGCCGGTCGCCGACTTCCCGCCCGGGCCGGTCCACGTGAAGTCGTAGGTGACCAGCGTCCCGGTGGGGTCATAGGTGGGAGCCACGACGCTACACGTGAGCGGCTGTGCGGGGCGCGGCGCCACCCAGGGGCCATCAGGGCCCGCGATCGCGATCCCGGGCGCCCAGAGCGGCGGGGCGTCTACGCAGGCGCCGGCGAGGCAGACCTTGCCTTGTCCGCAGGGCGTGCGGTCTCCGTGGGCATAGGCTGCGCACTGCCCGCCGGTGCAGTAGTCCACGGTGCACGGATTACCGTCGTCACAAACGAGGCTCTCCGTGGTGTAGCAGGAGCCCCCATTGCACTGGCCCGCGGTGCCACAGAGATCGCCCGGGACGCAGGCGGTGCCCGTGGGCGCGAGGACGCTGACGCACTGCCCGGTGGTGGCATCGCAATAGGCGTTGGCGATGCAGGGACCGATCGGGCACTCGACGAGCGACTTCGGCAGGCACTGGCCGAGCGTGCACGCGTCCCCGGTGGTGCAGGGGTTTCCGTCGTCGCACTCGGTGGCGATGATCTTGTGAATCACCTGACCGTCCACGCAGGTGTCCTCGGTGCACGGGTTCAGATCGTCGACCGGCGCCAGCATCTCCTGAACACACTGCCCGAGGACGCAGAAGCCGGGAGCGAGGCACTCCTCGGCGTCTTTGGCGCAGAGCACGCCGTCGCCCTTCGCGGTGTGGTCGCACGCGCAGCTCCCCTCGGTGCAGCGCGGTACGTCGAAGGTGCACGGCTCCTTGTCGTCACAGTCGATGGTGACGTCGCCGCGGCAGGCGATGAGGTCGCCGTTACAACCCAACGAGCCGTTCGTACACGGCTGGCAGGTCGCTGCCGTCTGGCAACAATCCGCGGGCGCGCACGGCTGGCCGATGGGCAGCGGAATACAGCTCTGGATCACGCCGTCCTTGCAGACGCAGGTGATGCACGGGTCGTCCGGAGACGGGCAGGGGACAAGGCCCGATCCCGCGTCGGCGTCCTCCGTCGAGGCGTTCGCGTCGCCGTCGGGCGAGCTGGAGTCCTCGGAGCTGACGTCGGAAGGCGCGGGCTGCGCCCCGTCCGCCTGCGCGGCGGTGTCAGCGCCGGGAGCGCCCGCGACATCCGGCGCTTCGGCGACGGCCGACGTGCCGTTGCACGCGAGACAAGACATCAGCACGAGGAGCGCGTGGGCGCAGCGCATGGTGCTCACTCCTTCACGAGCCGCGTACATCGCCACGACAACTCACAGGGGGACGGGATGTAGTGCGTGGAGATCCCCGTCACCGCATATCCCGCGGGGCAAGGCTGAGGGACCACCGACTCGTTCGGGAGGCCGAAGGGCTCGGCGAGGGCCTCGAGTGGGGGCAGGAGATCGCCGATCCCCGACGGGGTCTGGCAGTACCCCACGATGCGGTCGATCCAGAGGCCCGTGCCGGTGTCACTGCCCACCAGGATCTGGCCGGTCCCGCAGTTCTTCGGGGCCTGCGCGGTCCCGGAGCCAACGGCCGCGAGCTCCGCGGTGATCGAGAGGCCCGACAAGGTCCCGTCGATCTCCAGCTTCTTGCAGCGCAGGGCGATGGAGTCGATCCAGAAGCCCACGTTGCCTTCGAGTCCCACGGCCACCCAGCCGTCGGGGCAGTTCGCAGTGGCTGACGACGCGTCCTGGCAGGACAGGGTGGTCACGCTGGTGCTCGAGGTCACGTTCCACTGCTCGAGCCGGTAACGCCAGCAGCCCTCTATCTTGGGGTAGACGCAGCCGGCCTGGGGCTGGCACTCGTTCGTGGTGCAGTCGTTGAGATCGTCACACACCGGCGGCACGCTCCCCTCGCACACCCCCGAGACGCACTTGTCCTCCGTGGTGCAGTAGTCGCCGTCGTTGCACCCGGTGCCCGTCAAGGGGACGGTGCCGCAGCCGGTGGCGGTCTCCTCGGTGCAGAGGTTGCCCGTGCAGGCGTCACCGTCCTCGCAGGCCGCGTCGGAAGGCGCGTGGACGCAGCCGGCGGCACCCCCACAGTAGTCGGACGTACAGGCGATCCCGTCGTCACAGGAGCCGGGCGTGGGCGAACATTGTCCGTCCGTGCACACACCGACACCGCACGAGGAGGGTGTCTCGCAAGGGGTCCCGTTGCTCTCGGCGATCATCGTGCAGCCCACGGCGGGGTCGCAGACGGCCTCGGACGCGCATGGCCCTACGGCGCACGTCACATATTCCCCGCCCTTGCACTCACCATCGTCGCACTGGTCTGCCTGCGTGCAGGGGTTTGTGTCATCGCACTGCCCTGGGATCGCCTTCTGGACGATCTCTCCCTTGACGCAAGTTCCGGCTGTGCAGGGGTTACCGTCCTCGAGAGGGAGCGGTGGGCCTTGCACACACAGCGCGCCGAGACACTGGTCACCGGTTGTGCAGGCGTTCTTGTCGACGGTGCAGGACTCGCCATCCGGCTTGGGCAGGTGAGCGCAGGCGCATTGCCCTTCCGTGCAGGAGGCCGTGGACGTGGTGCACTCATTGGCGTCGTCGCAAGGGATGGTGGGCTTGCCCTGACAGCTGAGCCCGGACGCGGGACAGTCGGGGCCGGCGCACGCCGCGCAGGTTGCCTCTTGGATGCAGCAGTCCTCCAGCGCGCAGCTGGTGCCCGCCTCCACTGGCGAGCACACGACCTCGCCCGCGACACAGTCACAGGTCTCGCAGGGATCGCTGGAGACAGGCGCCGTGGTGCAGCCGACCCCGTCGCCGCCGTCCGCGCCGTCGCCGGCGTCCGATCCAGCGCCGCCGC